>JBPCWT010000198.1:0-5250 GCA_051009255.1 Ruegeria sp.
ATGATGGTGGATGGCTGGTACGGCCTGACCGAAAATGACCGCTTGTGCCATGCGGGCGCGTTCAACTGGACATATACACTGGGCACCGGGTTGATGGACCCGTGGACCATCGGTGCCACCGCGCTGATACCAGAACCCGGCACCGATACCACGAACTTGCCCGAACTTCTTTGCCAACATCGCGCCACTATTTTCGCTGCCGCGCCGGGCGTGTACCGAAAAATTCTTCAGCAACAAACAAAGCTGGATTTGCCGGACTTACGCCATGGTCTGTGCGCCGGGGAAAAGCTGTCGCGCCACCTGCACGAACAATGGAAACGGGTAACGGGCACTGAATTGTTCGAAGCATACGGAATGTCCGAATGCTCAACATTTATCAGCTCCAGCCCTGAACACCCGTCCGGGGGCGATGCTTTGGGCCAACCTCAACCGGGCCGCCGCATTGCCATTGTCGGGCCGGATGGCCCTGTTCCGCAAGGGCAAGAGGGCACCATCGCAATCCATCGATCTGACCCCGGATTAATGCTGACCTATCTGAACGCCCCGGATGAGGCCGCCGCGCGAATGCAAGGCGATTGGTTCCTGACCGGGGATCAGGGTGCAATGGCGATTGATGGACAGGTCACTTATTTAGGGCGCGACGACGACATGATGAACGCGGGCGGGTACCGGGTTTCCCCGGTCGAGGTCGAATCCGTATTATCCCACCATCCCGGCATTACCCAGGTCGGTGCCGCCACTGTCGAGGTTAAACAGGACACATTTGTGATAGCTGCCTTTTATACCGGCCCTGAAAAGCTGGACGAGGTCGCGTTGCGTACCTATGTCGAGGCAAATCTGGCGCGATACAAACAACCGCGTGCTTTTATACATCTTTCTGCCTTGCCCACCGGTGGCAACGGTAAACTCCTGCGCCGCGCTCTGCCGGCCTATTTCAAGGCGTCAATTGAATGACTCAAACCGTTAAGCTCGACATCCTGTCCGATCCAATCTGCCCGTGGTGCTATATCGGCAAGACTCACCTGGACAAGGCTTTGGCCGCGGTACCGGATCATCCGTTTGTAATTGAATGGCATCCTTTTCAGCTGAACCCCGAAATGCCCGATGACGGAATGGATCGCCGCGACTACCTTGAACAAAAATTTGGCGGCAAAGAAGGCGCTGTACGCGCCTATGCACCCATTGTGGAACATGCCGAAAACGCGGGTCTGAGTATCAATTTCGAAGGTATGAAACGAACCCCCAATACTCTGGACGCGCACCGCCTGATCCATTGGGCCGGAATTGAAGAGAAACAGGAACAGGTCGTCAACGCCCTGTTCGATGCATATTTTGTTCAAACCCGCGACATTGGCGACCACGAAGTTCTGGCCGACATCGCCGATAGTGTCGGCATGGATGCGGCAGTGGTTCAGAAACTGCTGAAATCAGATGCCGACCGCGAAGATATCCGCAACCGGGACAGCCATTCCCGGCAAATGGGCGTGAATTCCGTTCCCACTTACATTGTCGCCAATCAGCATGCGGTTCCGGGTGCGCAGCCCCCAGAGCTTTGGCAAAAGGTAATTGGCGAGATCATGTCGCAAATCGAAGATCCTTCTGCAGGATAGCACAAGGCTGTGTGCATTTTCGTCTCTGGTGCCGCCTGATCCATCGTGATAGCGCGACCGGGTAAGGAGTCTTCCATGGCCAATCGTATGCCCAAAGGCGAGTTCATCGCGCTTATCGCGATGATGATCGCCACCATCGCATTTTCCATCGATGCAATGCTGCCAGCCCTGCCTGAAATCGGCGCGCAGCTTAGCCCCGATGACGTGAACCGGGCACAATTGATCCTGACCTCTTTTGTATTGGGCATGGGCGTCGGAACCTTTTTCACCGGCCCCCTGTCGGATACGTTTGGACGCAAACCTGTAATCTATGGCGGTGCGACGCTGTATATTTTGGCCTGTATCGTGGCCTGGGCCAGTTCATCGCTGGAACTGGTTCTGGCGGCTCGCGTTGCTCAGGGTTTGGGCGCTGCCGGTCCTCGTGTGGTCGCCATGGCCGTTATCCGCGACCTGTTTTCGGGACGTGAAATGGCGCGGATCGTGTCAATTGCCATGATGATCTTTACACTGGTTCCCGCCATTGCACCCATGTTGGGCGCCGGGGTGATCGCGTTTGCCGGATGGCGCGGGATTTTCATTTCCTTCATCATTTTCTCAGTAATCAACGTGTTATGGATGGGCATTCGCCTGCCGGAATCCCTTGCCCCCGAAGATCGCCGGCCATTCCGTTTACCGCTTATGATATCGGCAGTGAAAGAAATGTTTGCACATCCGACGGTACGCCTGTCAATCATGGTTCAAACGCTCAGCATGGGAATGCTGTTTACCATGCTGACAATGGTTCAGCCTGTGTTCGAGATCATACATGACCGCGCTGAAAGCTTTCCATTCTGGTTCGGGTTTATTGCTCTGATGTCGGGTTCGGCCAGTTTGCTGAACGCTGTTCTTGTTGTCCGGGTGGGTATGCGCCGAATGGTAACTTGGGCGCTGGGGTCACAAATATTGTTCACGTCGCTGGTGATAATTCTCAGCAGTTTGCCTTTGTCGCCCAACGCCTCTTTCGGGTTGTTTGTTTTCTGGCAGACCACGGTTTTCTTTCTGGCCGGAATAACTTTGGGCAACCTGAACGCGATTGCGATGGAACCGATGGGACATATCGCCGGTATGGCCGCGTCGGTAATCGGTGCAATCTCGACAGTTCTTGCAGCCGCGATTGCCGCGCCCATTGGCCTGCTGTTCGACGGCTCTCTGGCCCCGCTTTCGACCGGCATCCTGACAATGTGCATCATAGCGTTCGGGCTGATGCTGCATATGGGACGGATCGAAAACCGCCTGATTGCCTGACCTGTGCAGCGTGAATGAATCACGCTAATCTCGGCCGCAAAGCACGGGGGGATTACCATGAGCGACTATTATGATCTGGGCACATACAGCTGCCCCGTCACGACAAACTCGGTGCAGGCGCAGCTGTGGTTTGATCGCGGGCTGATCTGGACATACGCCTATAACCATGACGAGGCCGTTGCCTGTTTCCAACGCGCGCTGGAACACGATCCCAACTGCGCCATGGCGCATTGGGGTGTCTCGTATGCTGCAGGTCCAAACTATAACCTGCCCTGGGTCCGCCGCGATGACAAAGGTCGCGCAAATGCACTGGCAACTGCATATGACGCCTGCCAAAAAGCGGTCGAATTGACCGATTGTTGCACCGCAGTTGAAAAGGCGCTGATCCGCGCTCTGCCCGCCCGGTATCCGCAACGCGATCCAGTCCAGGACATGCACGCATGGGATCATGATTATGCTCAGGCAATGCGCGCAGCTTTTGCCGAATGCCCCGAACATCTGGACCTGCGCACGATTTACGTTGAATCCCTGCTGAACCTGACACCCTGGCAGATGTGGGACTTAAACACCGGGAAACCGGCAACAGGTGCTGCATCGCTAGAGGCTCAGGAAGCACTTGAATGGGCCATGGCGAACGACTCCACGGCCATGTCACATCCCGGCCTTCTACACCTGTACGTTCACCTGATGGAGATGTCGCCAACCCCGGAAAAGGCATTGAACGCAGGCGACACCCTGCGCACTTTGGTACCAGACGCGGGTCATCTTGTGCATATGCCAACCCATATTGATGTTTTGTGCGGCCATTATCACAACGTCGTTCATTGGAACCAGAAAGCCACAGAGGCAGACCTGAAATACTATGAGAGCGAAGGCGCGTTCAACATCTACACCGGCTACCGCCAACACAATTACCATTTTGCCATATATGGCGCGTTGTTTCTGGGTCAGATGGAACCCGCCCTTCGTGCCAACCAGGGCATATGGGACACCACGCCAGAGGACATGCTGCGTGTCGAAAGCCCGCCCATGGCCGACTACTTTGAAAGCTACATGTCGATGGGCCCACACATTTTGGTTCGTTTTGGCCAATGGGAAGAGGCCAAGAAATTGGAACCGCCATCCGATCCCAATCTGTTCCGTACACTCGCCGCGACAACACATTACGCGCGTGCAATCGCATTTGCTGCAACGGATATGGTCACCGAGGCAGAGGCCGAAGAACTGCGGTTTCTCGCAGCCAAGGAACGGGTGCCGGAATCCCGCCTTCTGCACAACAACCGCGTTGTCGACCTGCTTGATATCGCTGGTGAAATGTTGCGCGGTGAAATCGAGTATCGCAAAAGCAACTTTGACACTGCTTACGCCCATCTGCGCAAGTCCGTCGAATTGGACGACAACCTGCCATATGACGAGCCGTGGGGCTGGATGCAGCCCACCCGCCATGCTTTGGGGGCATTGTTGTTTGAACAAGGCCACGTCGACGAAGCCGAGGCCGTGTATCGCGCGGATCTTGGCCTTGGCGGTGATCTTAGCCGGGCGTCAATTCATCCTGACAATGTCTGGAGCCTTAAGGGCTTGCATGATTGCCTGAAGGCACGCGGTGAAGCCTTTGAAATCAAACAGGTCAAACAGCGTCTGGATCTGGCGCTTGCCCGGGCGGACCGCGCCGTTGGCGCGTCATGTTTCTGTGCGCAGGCGGCAATGAGGGCTGCAGAGTGAAATGTGCTGCACTGGCGCTGTGTCTGGCGACAAGCCCTGTTCTGGCCGAACGGATGTCATTCCCGCCGGTCGATGAGGCCGTGAACGACCCCACATTGCTGGCGTTCCGCGACTCTCTGCTTGAGCAGGTGGCCGCGCGCGACATCGACGCTGTAATCGCCATGGCCTGCCCCGATATCTACCTCAGCCACGGCGGAAACGGCGGGCCAGAGGAGTTTCGCGCCAACCTTACAGTCGATCCCGAAACCCTGCCTGACGAGCAACGAGATCAGGCCGATAAAATGCGCGACGCTTACTGGTTGGCGTTGCAGGACACGCTGTCCCAGCCGGGGTATTTTGACGATCTGGGCGAATTCTGGATGCCCCATCAGTGGCAAATCACGTTGCCCGCCTCGCTTGATCCGTTCCAAACATACTTTGTAAATGGCGAGCGTGTGTCTTTGCGGCAAAGCCCCTCGCGCAGCGCCCCGATCACGGATTTTGTCAGCTACGAGGTGGTGATTATCACCGATTATCAACAAGATAACGAATATCAATCCGTTGTACTGACGGACGGGATACGCGGCTATTTACACGACGATTACCTGTGGTCCATGGTCGGCTACCGTGCCGCGCTGGTGAAATCCGACAAAGG
>JBPCWT010000199.1:0-3585 GCA_051009255.1 Ruegeria sp.
GTTTATGTGTCCGGGATTCCTTTTAGTCCCAAGCGGATTCTGCCCGTCAGCTCTGCATGTGGCAAACACCCGATATGCATTTATGCCAATATGTGCGGCGAAATCTCGCCGATCTTTTGCGGCCTGGGCCAAATCTCGCGCAATTATCGTCAAATTCCTAGTTTCTGAAACACCGCAGGCAGCATCTCCGGCAGGTCTTCGGCAATTAACCCGGGCCCAAATTGCCGTGCTGCCTCAACATGCAGCCAAGCCGCACCCTCGGCCGCCTGCATCGGAGCAAACCCCCTGGCCAGCAATCCGGTAATGAAACCGGCCAACACATCACCCGATCCAGCGGTCGCCAACCATGGCGCTGCACGCTCATAGTTGGCCAAATTTATTGCACATCGACCGTCGGGCGCGGCAATCACCGTGTCCGGGCCTTTGTGCACTACAACGCAACCTGCCCGATGTGCAGCCGCGCGGGTTGCATCGACTTTGGAAAATGCCGGGCCGCTTTTGGGCGTTTCACGCAACTTCTCGGCAATATCGGGAAACAGGCACGCAAACTCGCCACCGTGTGGTGTCAGAACGCAATTTTCGTGCAAGATACCAAACAGGGTTTCCGGATCGTCTGCAAATGCAGTCAGCGCATCTGCGTCCAGAACCGTCGGACGCCGTGCCTCCAATGCCGCAGGCACCAAAAACCGCGCCCTTTCCAACCCCAGCGCCGGCCCAAGGCACAGCGCGTTCAACCGCTCGTCCCGCAACACCTCGGACAAACCGACTGCATCTTCAACGTGCAGCAACATAATCGCGGTGATTTGGCTTGCAGCCTCCAACTGCGCGGTCGGCGGAACACCCAGTGTCACCAAACCGGCCCCGATACGCAGCGCGCCCCGCGCGGCCAATCGCGCGGCACCGGTCTTGCCTGCGCCACCCGTCAGCACAAATGCATGACCATGCGAATACTTGTAACCACCTTCAGACTTTCTGATTTCTACGTCGGACCAATCATTCAGCAACGAGACAGCGCCCTCGCAACTGCTATCAAGCCCGATGTCGACCAGACTGGTTACACCGCAGTACTCCGGTCCGTCACTCAGCACATGCCCCAACCGCTTGCGGTGAAATGTAACTGTCAGAAACCCACTGACCGCCCCGAATTCCTCGTTCAATGCCCGGCCACTATCCATGCACAACCCGGCTGGCGCATCGATGCACACCATACGGCCAAAGGACTTGCCTGAAACATAAAGCTGAGCAAGCGGATCCATAATCTCGGATGATGGCGCGCGGGTTAAACCCGCTCCAAATACTGCATCTACATACAAATCAGCGGGCGCAAGGTTCACAATTTCAGACGCTGACCATTCTCGCGGCCTACCTTCACCAGATAACAGATCATAGTTTTCACGCGCATCAGGTGGCAGCCGGGCGGGGTCGCCATAAAGAAACACCTCAACCTGCCACCCCAGTTCCCGCAAAATCCGGGTCACAACAAATCCGTCTCCACCGTTGTTCCCCGGCCCGCAAAACACCACGGCTCTCAAAGCATCCGCTTCATCTTTTCCCAAATACTCCAGGGAGCGCGAGGGGCTGGCCCCTCGCCCTCGCAACTCTGGCCATTCGTCGAAAATCGCGTCGAGAACGCCGCGCCCAGCACGCTCCATCAGTTCAAGACCTGTCACCTGGCCGGACTTGATCGCCGCTTGTTCAATCTCCCGCATCTGCGCCGCTGTCAGCAATTCCGTCATCCCACGCCCTCACGCGATTCACTATTGATTACTTTTTATGCAAAACGACCAAAATTTCACCCATTGCCCATTTTCGGTGCATCGCCAACCGGTCAGTTTCGCATTCAGATTGCCGCCCGATCTTAGACGTGATCACTGCCCTCGTGACAACCATGCAAGGTGAGCCGGAATGAAAAAGATCGAAGCGATCATCAAGCCGTTCAAGCTGGACGAAGTAAAAGAGGCGCTACAGGACGTAGGCGTTCAAGGTCTCAGCGTGATCGAAGTCAAAGGGTTCGGTCGACAAAAGGGCCATACCGAGCTGTATCGTGGCGCGGAATATGTGGTCGATTTTCTGCCCAAGGTGAAGGTCGAGGTGGTGCTGGACGACGATCAGGTCGATGCCGCCATCGAGGCCATCGTTTCAGCGGCCAAGACCGACAAGATCGGTGACGGCAAGATATTTGTCTCACCCGTCGAACAAGCCATTCGTATCCGTACCGGCGAGACCGGCTCGGACGCGCTGTAACCCAATTTAGAATTTCCAAGCAGAGGAAAACAGAAAATGAGCAAGGACGCAGTTCTTCAGCTGATCAAGGAAGAAGGTGCCGAATACGTCGACATCCGTTTTACTGATCCGCGCGGCAAGCTTCAGCACGTGACCATCATGTCCGATCAGGTCGACGAAGACTTTCTGGAAGAAGGCTTCATGTTCGACGGTTCGTCCATCGCGGGCTGGAAGTCGATCGAAGCATCCGACATGAAACTGATGCCGGACACCGCAAGCGCCTATGTCGATCCGTTCTATGCGGAAAAGACTATTTGCCTGCATTGCTCGGTCGTTGAACCGGACACAGGCGAAGCCTACGAACGTGACCCGCGTGGCACGGCCCAAAAAGCCGAAGCTTACCTAAAAGCATCCGGCATCGGCGACTCGGCATTCTTTGGCCCCGAGGCGGAATTCTTTCTGTTTGACGACGTTCGCTTCTCGAACAGCATCAACAAGGTATCCTACGAAGTTGATGCAACTGATGCTTCGTGGAATACCGACACCGAATACGAGATGGGCAACATGGGCCATCGTCCCGGCGTCAAGGGCGGTTATTTCCCGGTAAACCCGGTGGACGAGGCGCAGGACCTGCGCTCCGAGATGCTGTCGACGATGAAACGTCTGGGCATGAAGGTGGACAAGCACCACCACGAGGTTGCTTCGTGTCAACACGAATTGGGGCTGATCTTTGACAGCCTGACGAAACAGGCCGACGAGCTACAGAAATACAAGTACGTCATCCATAACGTCGCACACGCTTACGGCAAATCCGCGACTTTCATGCCAAAGCCGATCGCAGGCGACAACGGCACCGGCATGCACGTAAACATGTCGATCTGGAAAGATGGCAAGCCGCTTTTCGCAGGCGACAAGTATGCGGACCTGTCAGACGAGGCACTTTGGTTTATCGGCGGTGTTCTGAAGCACGCCAAAACCCTGAACGCCTTCACGAACCCGTCGACCAACAGCTACAAGCGCCTGATACCGGGCTTTGAAGCGCCAGTTCTGCGCGCCTACTCGGCCCGGAACCGTTCGGGTTGTGTGCGTATTCCATGGACCGAAAGCCCAAAAGCCAAGCGTGTCGAGGCTCGGTTCCCGGACCCGGCAGCCAACCCTTATCTGGCATTTGCGGCCCTGCTGATGGCCGGTCTGGACGGCATCAAGAACAAGATCGATCCGGGCGAAGCCATGGACAAGAACCTTTACGATCTGCCTGCCGAAGAACTGGCCGATATCCCGACCGTCTGCGGCAGCTTGCGCGAAGCTCTGGAAGCTCTGGCATCGGATCACGACTTCCTGCTGCAGGGCGACGTGTTCACC
>JBPCWT010000200.1:0-8143 GCA_051009255.1 Ruegeria sp.
CTTTGTACAGGGTCTATATCTTGTATATGTACCTTATCAGACCCGGCACATAAGGTGCAAGCAAGCAACAGGGTAATAGACAAAATCCCCAATGACCAACAGTTAACACGCTGTTTTTGTACGAGATTGATTATTGGCGTGCTATCATAGAGAGACCTTGCAGAAAATTGGAGGTCTGAATGAAGAGCAGCGAAACCGAGCTTATGTTAAAAGGATACGGGCTGACGACTGCTGAAATTTTCTATCACATGCCCGATTACATCCACGTTCTGAACACCTTTATCTGGCAAGAATACGACCTTGCCCCGGACCATCCGAAACTATTCGACTTCATAGAATTCTGGCAGCGCGAAATCGACGGGCCACTGCATTCGGTCAAGTTTACCCATCGCAAAATGATCTCACCCGGCGAATGGCGGAACGTGGTTGGCGAGTTCCAGGTAAATTGACGACCGCTGAACTGTTCAAAGGTCGCCGTGGCGCTGGTACTGCGTTCTTTCGCGGGGTTCGCAAAACACCGAGTTTCATTTTCAGCGCGTTTGGATATGGTGCGGTTACGTTAATGTTCAAACATCGGAATTTATCATGTCAAAATTACTGGTCGCCTTGGCCACGGGGTTGCTGATTTGCGGGCCATTATCCGCGCAAGGATTGTTGGACAAGGTAAAGAAAGGTGCCGAAAACACAGCGAACGCGATTGGCAGCGGCGCTGAAAGTGTCGGAAACGCAATCGACAAGGGTGCAAACGCCGTCGGTGACACAATAGATTCCACCAGCGAACTGTTATCCAACGAAGGAACGCCGGAAGAGACCCGGGCCAAGCTGGATACAATGGCCGATGAAATACTGGCCCGGCTGCTGGTCGAAAACCTAGATGCAGATGCGTTGTACCAGGACAGCGCGGGCTACGCGGCGTTCGATACCCGCAAGATTACAGTTTTTCCGTTTTCTGCCGGGTATGGTCGCGGGGTTGCGGTATCGAAAGTTGATGACAGCCGCGTTTACATGAACATGGGAACCGGAGGCGCCGGAGCGGCTGTTGGAATAGGTGGATTCGAAACCCAGTTCGTTATCCTGTTCGAAACCGAGGCCGATTTTCTAAGCTTTGTCACTGACGGTTACGATGCCACTGCGGAAACAGGGGCGATGTACGGCGATGAAACCTCTAACGAAACCGTAAGATTCGTGGATGGGCGGTCCTTTTTCGTGCTTAACAAGAAAGGCTGGCGTCTTGCGGCCAGCGCATCGGGCACAAAATACTGGAAGTCGCCTGAACTTAACTGAGCTTTACGCAGAACAGCTTGCCCCGCCAAGGACACAGAACTTGGCGCAATGCGGGTGATTCAGATGTACGTCTGCCTCGGCCTGTGCCAGCGTTTCACCCATCTCGAATTCGGGGGAATAGGCCAAAAGCGTGCACGCCAACACGGTTGGGGTAGTTGCGCCTTTGCGTTTGACCACCATTCTGGAACTGGAACACATCACGGACTCTGGGGATTTGTTCAGAATACCCCAACAAGCCGTCGTAATTTCGGGCACTTCGGCGTTCGTGTCCATTTCCGGGAACAAAACGGTTTGGGCAGGGTCGAAGGCGTCAATGTCAAATCCGTTATCAGAAAAGAACTTTGCATAGCCTGATCTGCTGTCAGCATCGTCTTCGCCCCATACTGTGCGCCCTGCAACAGCCATCCGCAGCCCGTTATCACGAAGCCAGAACATACCTTCAAGGGTTTTGGCAAAGCTACCTGTGCCGCGTTCGGCGTCGTGCAATTCTTCGCGGTAGTGATCGACTGAAATGCGCAAGGTCAGCTTGTTACCATGTTCGCGTTGCAGCGCAATCAATCCATCACGCATTTTCTTGCGCATCATTGGCCGCATCGCGTTTGTTAAGACCAGAACTTCGTAACCGCGCCGCAGCGCCGCCTGCGCCATTTCGATCATTTCGGGATTCATGAAGGGCTCGCCGCCGGTGAAACCGATCTCGCGCACGGGCCAGTTGCGTTCGGACAACTGGTCAAGGAAATCAGTGACTTCGTTCGCGCTGAGGTATACCAACGCATCGTTTGTGGGACTGCTAATGATATAACAGTTTGCACATTCAATATTGCAGAGTGTGCCTGTGTTGAACCACAGCGTTTCAGGATTTGTCAGTGGAACCGAGGCGCGGGTCTGGCCATCTGCTGTTATCAATTTGTTTTGAAACTTGCCAACATTGGCAAACTGAGGTGCGTTGTCTTTCATTCCCGTGTCCGGTCTTTGCAGTTATTCCATGATCTAGCGTTTGCTGTGCCCGAATTAAAGTCGGATACGGGCGACCTGACAGAGTTTTGATGAGATGAGATTAACAAGATTGATTGCGCTAACATTGGACACGCCGTTATTGGGCGGTTAAGGAAAACTCATGGTTTCTCGTATCATTCCAGTTGACCCTTTTGATCTGGTCATCTTCGGCGGAACTGGCGATCTGGCCCAGCGCAAGATCCTGCCGGCGCTCTTCAGGCGGTATTGCGCAGGGCAGTGGCCGGACGAGGCGCTTATTGTCGGTGCTGCGAGGGGTGATCTGGACAACGCATCTTTCCGCGAACTGGTCGCGGCCTCATTACGTGAACTGGTGCCAAACCGATCCAAAGATCATTCGATGCTGAAGGGGTTTCTGGATCGAATTGAATTTGCCCGCATCGACGCTCTTTCTGCAAAGGGATGGAGCAGTCTTGCAAGTAAACTGAACCCACACCGCATTAGGGCCTTTTATTTTTCAGTCGGGCCCAGCCTGTTTGGACCGCTGGCCGAGCAGATCGAAGCGCATGGAATGGTTTCAGCAAAGACGCGTATCGTGGTGGAAAAGCCATTCGGGCATGATCTGGAAAGTGCGCGCGAACTGAATGCAACATTAGCGGCGCATTTCGACGAAAATCAGATTTATCGCATCGATCACTATCTTGGAAAAGAAACCGTTCAAAACCTTATGGCTGTTCGGTTTGGTAACATGCTGTTCGAACCATTGTGGAACAGTCAATACGTTGATCACATTCAAATTACTGTTTCTGAAACCGTGGGTATCGACGGTCGGGAAGAGTATTATGATCGCGCTGGCGCAATGCGGGATATGGTTCAAAACCATTTGATGCAGTTGTTGTGCCTGATCGCGATGGAGCCACCGGCCAAGTTCGATCCGGACGCAGTGAGAGACGAAAAGCTTAAGGTTATTCGGGCGCTTGATCCTGTTCAGCCGCACCATATTGTGCGCGGCCAGTTTTCGGCGGGTCCGCAGGGGCCAGCGTATCGCGATGTGGTAGGGAACCCGCGTTCAACAACGGAAAGCTACGTTGCGCTAAAGGCCCATGTCAGCAATTGGCGGTGGGCTGGAACGCCGTTTTACCTGCGAACGGGCAAGCGGTTAGTTGCGCGTTCTTCGGTTATCAACGTCATGGTCAAGGACGTGCCTCATTCGATTTTCGGGCAAGAATCCGGGCGGCATGCAAACGCATTGTCGATTCGACTACAACCGAATGAGGGCATTACTTTAAAGGTGACAATCAAAGAGCCGGGGCCGGGTGGAATGCGCTTGGTCGATGTGCCACTGGACATGAGCTTTGCCGAGGCGCTGGGTCCGGAAAATCAAGACCCACCAGATGCTTATGAACGGCTGGTTATGGATGTTATCCGTGGCAACCAGACCCTTTTCATGCGCGGCGACGAAGTAGAGGCCGCATGGGCGTGGACTGATCCGATAATTGCGAGATGGCAGGCACGCGGAGATGTGCCAAAACCCTATGACAGTGGCAGTACGGGACCGGGCGACGCCGAGCTGCTGATGAAACGTGACAGTCGCCACTGGCAGGGAATAAAACCATGAATATTCAAGAATATGCTGATCGCGATTTGCTGGCTATAGACGTGGCAAACGCGCTTGCCGGAGACCTTGAAGCGGCGCTGCTGCATCATGATACCGTTGCGTTTGCTGTGCCGGGCGGAACCACGCCCGGACCAATCTTTGACAATTTGTGTGCCGCCGATCTTGAATGGGATCGCGTTCGGGTTTTGCCAACCGACGAGCGGTGCGTTCCAGCGGAAAGTGAGCGTTCGAATGAGCGGCTGATCCGCGAGCGTCTGTTGACCAGTCGCGCGTCCGTTGCCGAATATGTCCCTCTGTATGTGCCGTCCGACAACCCCGAAGACGCATTGCCCGAAATCGAATCCCTTATTGAACCGGTTCTGCCGTTGGCCGTGCTGGTTCTTGGCATGGGCGAGGACATGCATACCGCGTCGCTGTTCCCGGGCATGGCGGGATTGTCAGGGGCATTGGACAGTCACGCGCCGACATTGGCAATCGCCCGTACCGAAGTTCAGCCTGAACCCCGGATCACACTGACGGCTCCTGTTCTGGACGGGGCGTTGTCTAAGCACCTAGTTATCTACGGCGCGGCCAAGCGGCAGGCACTTGAACGGGCAATGACACTGCCGCCCGAAGAGGCACCCATCGCGGCAGTTCTAAGCGGGATTTCAGTGCATTGGGCGGAGTAAACGCAATGCTGTTTGTTTCATTAAGAACTCAAGCCAAAGCGATTTCAAATCAACGTATTCTCGATCTGTTTGCATCCGACCCGGATCGGGCGCAGGGATTTTCGGCTTCGACCGGTGATCTGCTGTTTGATTATTCGAAAACGCAGATCGACGCGGAAACCCGAACTGCTCTGTTGAAGCTTTGCGATGATGTTGATCTTTCTGCCAAACGAGACGCAATGTTTCGTGGGGACAAGATTAACGAAACCGAAGATCGCGCTGTCCTGCATACCGCGCTGCGAAATCTGGATGGCGGTTCGGTAACGGTTGACGGGCAGGATGTCATGCCCGGCGTTCTGGAAACGCTGCAAAGAATGCGGGTCTTTTCCGAAGAGGTCCGTGGCGGTGCGGCCAAGGGGACAGGTGGCAGTTTCACGGATGTTGTGAACATTGGCATTGGTGGATCAGACCTGGGGCCGGTCATGGCGACCCATGCCCTGGCACCATATCACGACGGGCCGCGGCTGCACTATGTCTCTAACGTGGACGGTGCGCATATTGCGGATACTTTGCGACAGCTCGACCCGAAACGTACGCTTGTCATTGTTGCGTCCAAAACATTTACCACGATTGAGACTATGACCAATGCCCGCACGGCGCGGGCGTGGATGACCGACGGGGGTGGGGACCCTTCGCAGCAGTTTGCAGCAGTGTCGAGCGCGACGGAAAAGACCGAAGCCTTTGGGATACCCAAAGAACGGGTTTTCGGTTTTGCGGATTGGGTCGGCGGTCGCTATTCCGTCTGGGGGCCCGTGGGGTTACCCGTCATGATAGCCGTCGGTTCGAATGCATTTGATGCCTTTCTGCGCGGCGGACAGTCCATGGATCTGCATTTCCGTTCAGCCGATTGGTCGGAAAACATGCCGGTGATGCTGGCGCTTGTGGGTATTTGGCACCGTCATGTTCTGGGCCATGCCAGTCGGGCCGTCTTGCCCTATGACCAAAGGCTGCTTCGTCTTCCGGCGTACTTCCAACAGTTGGAAATGGAGTCTAACGGTAAGTTCGTGGCAATGGACGGTTCGTCTTTGCGCGTGCCATCTGGCCCGGTCGTATGGGGAGAGCCGGGCACAAATGGCCAACATGCCTTTTACCAACTGATCCATCAGGGAACGGACGTTGTCCCTTGTGAATTCATGGTCGGCGCGCAGGGGCATGAACCCGAGTTGGAACACCATCAACGCCTGTTGCTTGCGAATTGTCTGGCGCAATCCGAAGCATTGATGCGTGGGCGTTCATTGGACGAGGCTCGGTCGCGCATGGCAAAGAAGGGACTGCAAGGGAACGAGTTGGACCGACAGGCCAGACACCGCGTGTTTCCCGGCAACCGACCCTCGACCACTTTGATTTATCCGAAACTGACGCCCTTTGTTTTGGGTCAGATTATTGCGCTTTATGAACATCGCGTGTTTGTCGAGGGCATCATCCTTGGCATCAATTCGTTCGATCAGTGGGGGGTGGAACTGGGAAAAGAGCTGGCGACGTCGTTGGCCCCAATTGTTGACGGTGAAGAAAGCGCCAAGGACAAGGATGGCTCGACCGCTGCTTTGGTCGACTATGTCTTTCGCCATCGGGAGTAGATGCCGCTAATTGCGGATATTCAGCGGATTTTGGTCGTAGACAACAACCCAATGTTGTCAGACGTAAAAATGCTTGGCAGGGTCTGTTCTAAGAGGGGTGAAAAAACGGTGCACGTTTTACTTGGCCCGAAAGAGTTTAGAATTAACTATTAGCGTCGGAAACCAAAGCCGCGCTGATAAAGGGAGGACGCCCATGCTGGGACAGATGATGACGCAGCCTTTGCTGATTTCGTCGTTGATTGATCATGCCGAACGCTATCACGGCGGGACCGAAATTTCGTCGGTCGAAACGGATAAAACTATTACGCACACGAACTGGGCCGAAATCTCACAAAACGCGCGGCGATTGGCCTCGGCGCTGACAAAACTGGGGCTGGACCCACAGGATCGTGTTGGCACGCTGGCTTGGAACAATCGCCGTCACCTGGAAATCTACTTTGGATCATCGGGCGCCGGATTTGTGTGTCATACGATTAACCCACGTCTTTTTTCCGAGCAGTTGATTTACATAATTAACCACGCCGAAGACCGCGTATTGTTCTTTGACGCGACGTTTGTGCCGCTTGTCGCCGCAATACAGGACCAACTTACAGAGGTTCAGCATTTCGTCTTGATGGGCCCACGCAACGAAGCAGCGTTGGAACAGGTTTCTGGATTGAAATTTTACGACGAGCTGATTGAAACAGGCGACGTAGATTTCAGATGGCCCAGCTTTGACGAAAACACGGCGTCCAGCCTGTGCTACACGTCTGGAACAACGGGAAACCCCAAGGGCGTTCTGTATTCTCATCGCTCGACTATCTTGCATAGCTATGCATCGAACACGCGCGACGTAATCGGCTATTCCGCGATGGACGTCGTTATGCCTGTTGTGCCGATGTTTCATGTCAATGCCTGGGGTTCGCCATATGGATGTGCAATGTCCGGCGCCCGAATGGTCATGCCCGGGCCGGATTTACACGGCGAGGCGCTGGTTAATCTTATCGATACGTTTGACGTCACGCTTGCCATGGGTGTTCCGACAATCTGGCAGGGATTGCTGGCATATGCAGAAGGCTCTGGCAGCAAACTGGAAAGCCTTGAACGTACGGTCATAGGTGGCGCGGCCTGTCCACCGTCGATGATAGAAGCATTCCGCGAGAAATATGGCGTTGATACGGTGCACGCATGGGGCATGACGGAAATGAGCCCGTTGGGTTCAGCCAACTTCCCGCTGGCCAAGCACCGGGAACTGCCGATCGAAGATCAGCACAAACTGCGCGAAAGCCAGGGACGGCCACCATTTGGTGTGGAGTTAAAGATCGTTGACGAAAATGGAAACGACTTGCCCACTGATGGAGTCGCCCAAGGTGATCTGATGGTACGTGGTCACTGGATTTTGGACGCTTATTTCCGCATGCAGGATACGGGTATTCTGCAAGATGGCTGGTTCGCCACCGGGGATGTCGCGACGCTGGATCCAGACGGGTACATGACCATACGCGACCGATCCAAGGACATCATTAAATCAGGCGGCGAAATAATCAGTTCCGTAGAGCTGGAAAACATCGCCGTGGCCCATCCAAAACTGGCCACCGCCGCCGTGGTCGGCGTTCCACATCCGAAATGGGATGAAAGGCCGATTCTGGTTGCGGTCGTGGCCGAAGGAGAAAACCCGTCCGAAGAAGAGCTACTTGCCTTTTTCGAAGGCAAGGTTGCCAGATGGCAAAGGCCGGACAAGGTTGTTTTTGTTGATGCCTTGCCCCTGAACGCCACTGGCAAAGTGCTGAAACGCAATCTAAGGGCAGATTTTTCTGACGTTCTGACGGCTTGAGCCATCGACCGAACTCTGCGTGTCAGCGGGGTTCTTTGATCGAACTGTTCTGGGGAACGTCGAAAAAAGGGAAGAATGGCTCCGGCGGTAGGGATCGAACCTACGACCAATTGATTAACAGTCAACTGCTCTACCGCTGAGCTACGCCGGAACGGTCCGCGCCGTATAGCAATCCAAGCAACTGGCGTCC
>JBPCWT010000201.1:0-8322 GCA_051009255.1 Ruegeria sp.
GCATGGGCCTGCCCAAAGACATCAAACTGCCCTTCTGATCTTCATCTTTTCGCAAATACTCACGCCGGAGGCTCCCTCTGGCGTCAAACAGGACAGGCCGTGAGCTCGAACCGTGACATCGACAATCTGATCGACCTGATGGCAAAACTGCCGGGCCTCGGTCCGCGCTCGGCTCGCCGTGCGGTGCTGCACCTGATCCGCAAACGCGCCCTGCTGCTGACACCCCTGTCGGACGCGATGCAGCAGGTTGCCGCCACCGCCCGCGAGTGCCTGAACTGCGGCAATGTTGGCACCACCGACATCTGCGACATCTGTGACAACGAAGACCGCGCAACCGGAGAGCTGTGCGTGGTCGAGGACGTGGCCGATCTGTGGGCCATGGAACGCGCCAGTGTCTTCAAGGGTCGCTATCACGTTCTGGGCGGCACGCTGTCGGCGCTTGACGGGGTAGGCCCGGACGACCTGCGCATTCCCCGGTTGAAGGATCGGGTGACGGCGGAAGGGATAACAGAAATCATCCTGGCGCTGAATGCCACCGTCGATGGTCAGACCACCGCCCATTATATCGCGGATCAGCTGGAAGGTCAGGTGCGCCTTACATCACTGGCGCAGGGCGTCCCGATTGGGGGCGAGCTGGATTATCTGGATGACGGAACCATTACCGCAGCACTCAGGGCGCGCAAGGAAATTTGAAAACTTGCACGCGGCTTGGCTATAAACTGGCTGACCTTGTGCCGCAATCCGTGTGACTGACACCAGCAAAAGATCTGGTGGCCTTATGGATTGGTTGCTTCGAAAAAATTGAGGCGCGCCGGAATATCGACGCTTTGCGGATTTTCAAACTTCCTGAATTTTTGCAGAACCGCCTCTAGTATTGCCTCCACATCCATTCTGGTACCGTGATACTTTTTCAGAATTCTGGCTGCCGGACCGATGTTCGAGGCCAAGGCCACCACTTTCCGCAGGTCATCCAGGTACACAAGTGTCACGTTCGCCGCCTCACCGGTGGCATCTGAAAAACCGGCCCTTTTCAGCATGCCTACGACATGATCGATATCTTGAAACCCAAGCGGGCCCGGTGCATTTGCAACGGTCGGATCAGCGGGCCCCAAACGATCCACAGCCGCATTATTGGGGACATCAAACCAAGGGTTCTCTGACATAGGAGCCCATGCGGCAACAACCATTCGACCACCAGCCCGCATATGCCGGCGAACATTTGCAAATGCGGATATCGGATCAGCAAAAAACATAACCCCGAATCTGGATGTAACGATGTCAAATGGCGCACCGGGGATGGAATCTTGTTGGGCGTCCAGCAATAGAAAGCTTGGCTTGGTCGTCAATCCATCTGCCCGTGCCCGTGCATGCTCCAGCAACGGTTCCGAGATATCCAGTGCGGTAATCGCGCCATCCGGTTCCAGATGGCGCGCAAATGCACGGGTCGTCGCGCCGGTCCCACATCCGATGTCAAGCACGCGCTCTCCTGCGGTCGGGCGGGCACGTCGAATAAGTTCAAGGTTCACACGCTCGAAAACTGTATCCAGTTCTTGTTCGAATGTGATCCACTTCAGACCAGAAGCTGAACTCCAGTAATCCGCTTGTTCCTTGTTATCGCTCATCGAAGCTCTCACAAAACCAACTGCGACCCACTGTATCATAGTTTTTCAATGCAATTTTCGTGACAGCGATCCTCACACCTTGGCTGCTACCCGCCGAGAATGTCTTTCACCCTTGGTGATATTGAGGTTAGGTAGGGGCAGTCCAAGAAATTGCTTTGGGAACATTGTCATGACACGCCTTTTAGCCCTGATCTTTGCCACCTTTACCGCCACAGCCGCCTTGTCGCAGGAGTTGATCGACAAAGGTTTTGTCGCGGGATGGAACATTATGATGGACCCCGCGCTTGGCAATGGGTGTCTGATCCAGACGGTGTATCAGGATCTTTCGGTTGTTCGGCTGGGATATGATGCGCTGGACAACCGGGGATATTTCACCGTCTACAACAAGGCCTGGGGCGAGGTGGAGCCGGGAAAAACCTATCCCATTCGGTTCGAGCTGGACGGCAAAAGCTTTGATGCCACCGCCATCGGGTTCCGACAGAACCGGATTCCGGGTGCGACCGTGTTTTTTACCGACCGGAATTTCGTGAACGCCATTGCGCAGAACAAAACCATGACCGTCTATAATCCGGCGGGCGAGCGGGTGATGGCGATTGACCTGAATGGCACCGCCAAAGCACTGGAATATGCGCGTGATTGCCAGAACAAAAAGCTCTGATCCCTAACGAATCGGATCGAACACCGCGTCCTGTGCGGTGCAGTCGCGTATGACGTCCCTGCCGCAGGGCACGGGGTCAAGATCACGGGACAGGCACAGGCGTACTTCTTCGATGTACCCCTGCTTGCAGGTCACGGTAATCATGTCCCTGTGCAGCGATGGATTTGCCCGCAGGAACGCGTCCTCGACGACCGAGGCAGGCAGTTTTACCGATGTGTCAAGTTTGCGGAAAACCGGCGGGCGTTGGACGCCTTTATAGGCCTGCCGGGACAATTCAAAATATCTGGCAGCGCTTAAACCCGAACAGGTTCCGTGTTTCTTCCATTGGTGCCAAGCCAAGCCGGAACTTCCCTGAATATCTTCCATTTCCCGGGTCATGCGGCGCGATGGCGGGGCTTCGGACGTTCGGCAGAAGGCGGGCCAACCCTGATGGTATTGCGGCCACAGCCCGTGCAAAATCCAGCCGTGATCATGCCGGTCATCGCACTGATCCGACCCTCGTGCGTCGCCTTCGCGCGCGCACCAGTTTGGCGACCAGCTGAGTGACAGGACATAGTAGTCGAACTCGCCCGGTTTTTCCCCGTCGGCCAACGCGGCCATTGCGCTGAACATCCACAGAAACAGCCAACGCATTCGCCTCTTCCCTTCTTTGCCTTGCGCGACTATATACGGCCCAAGTTCCCCGACAACGGAAACCTGCCCCAAGACCTCGGGGCCGCCGAATTCCGGCGACGGGACAGATGTATTCAAAGGAGACGGGCTGATGGCAAAACCTCTGATGGCCAAGGCGACCGCTGTTTGGCTGGTAGACAACACCACGATCAGCTTTAAGCAGATCGCGGATTTCGTGGGCATGCACGAATTGGAAGTGCAAGGCATTGCAGACGGCGATGTCGCGGCTGGCGTCAAGGGGTTCGACCCGATCGCCAACAACCAGCTGACGCAGGAAGAAATTGATACGGCGCAGGACAACCCGCTGCACCAGCTGAAGCTGAAATTCAACCCGGCTGCCACTGGCGAAGAAAAACGTCGCGGCCCGCGTTACACACCGCTCAGCAAACGGCAGGACCGTCCAAACTCGATTCTGTGGCTGGTCAAGTTCCACCCGGAACTCAGCGATGGGCAGATTGCCAAGCTGGTAGGCACCACCAAACCGACGATCCAGTCGATCCGCGAGCGGACACACTGGAACATCTCGAACATGCAGCCGGTCGATCCGGTGGCGTTGGGGCTTTGCAAGCAGTCCGAACTGGATGCCGTCGTTCAAAAAGCGGCCGCCAAGAAGGCAGCCGAGGGCGGCGTGATGAGCGATGACGAGCGTCGCAAACTGGTGTCGACCGAGCAATCGTTGGAAATGGACGCCGCGCCCAAGATTCCGACCGCAATCGAGGGTCTGGAAACCTTCTCGTTATCCGACGATCCTGCAGAGGAAAAAGAAGAAGAGCCCATAGTTGACGCCGACAGTTTCTTCAACCTGCCAAAAGGCGGCAGTGAGGACGAAGAAGAAGACGTTAGCCGTTAAGGAAATCTGGCCCCGGTTCGGTCGGGGCCCCAGTCGGCTTAGAATACAATGCTGAACATACTGTCCAAAATCTTCGGCCCGCATCGCGCCGTTTCCATCTATGTGTTTCTGAAAACCAAGGGCCTCGCGATTGCGAGCGTTTTGGTCATGCTGGTGATTGTAAGCAGTTTGCTGCTGTTCAGCGGCGATGGTGAACACGAACATCACTCTTACATGACCCTCCCCGTGCTGTCGGCGACGCCCATCAATGGCAATCTTAAGAACGGTGTCATTGCATCCGTGCGCTTGCCGGATGGAACTGCAACCTCGATCACGTCGACCGAGGCCGAGGTATCGCAAACGGTTGGAACAAGCGCCTGCGTGGAAAAACGCATCTACGAGAACAGTGGCGAGTTCCGGTATCGTTTCAAACTGCCTCATTACTGTCAGGCAGGATAAACAGATATTTGAAACCAGAAAGCCGCCCGGTATCTACCGGGCGGCTTTTCGTTTTAGATGAGCTGGAACAGAATCCCTGCAAGGGTCGCCCCGCTGATACCCAGCACGAGATATGTCGCAAAGACACGCGGCTTTACCAGTGACCACACGGCAGCCATCGCCGGAATCGAACTGACCGAACCCGCGATCATGAACGACATTGCCGCTCCTGCACTCATGCCTTGTTCCATCAGTCCGGCCAGCAAAGGCGGCGCAACGTAAGAGTTCAGGTAAGCGGGCATACCGACAAGCGCCGCAGTGACGATAGGCAACACGCCCTCACCCCCGACAACGCGTGCGATCAGGTCAGCGGGAACATAGCTGACCAACAAAGCTTCGAGCACATAGGCCAGCGCCAGCCATTTCAGCAGAAACAAACCGTTGCTCAGGAATTCTGCACGGAACCGTTCGCGGCGCTCGGGCTCGTTCCAGAAACGCCAGTGCGGTTTGTCCGATTGCTTGGGCCCCGACCCGCAGCAGCCCGAAGGCTTATACTCGCGCAATGGTGCCGCGAATGCGCCGCCGGTCATCAATGCCTTGATCGCGAACCCGCCAAAAAGACCCAAGGCGACCGCTGCAACGGCCTTGCCAATTGCGAATGGCCAACCCAATGCGCTGGCGGTTATCAGCAGTGTCGGCGGATCAATCAACGGTGAACTCAGCCAAAATGCCATTACGGCAGACAAAGGCGCGCCCAGCGCCAGCAATCCGGCAATAAACGGAATAACTTCACACGAACAGAACGGTGCCAAACCGCCAAACAAGGCCGCCAGAAAAATCATGCGTGTTTCACGGCCTTCAAACGCACGGGCAACCATAACTTCGGCACCAGTTGCCTTGAGATATGACAGCAACAAGACCGCAAACAGGATGTATTGCCCGGTATGTGCCAGTGCATTTGCAGCAAAGGTTACAGTGTTGACCCAATTGCCGGGGTCCAGAATTGCGACCAGTGCCAATATCGCCAGAATCAGCGCCCATGGCGTTTTCAGAAATTCGGTAATGCCTTTTACCCTGGCATTGGGAGTTTGGGTTAGTTCAGCCATCGTTCGCGGCCTTTCGTGCCTCGTCTGCGCAACATTCACTCAGAATGAACTGCGCCAGGTTCTTTAACTCGTCAAAGCACGCCCGATTGATCGTGCTGCGACCGATTTTCTCTTGTTCTACGACGCCACCAGCTGCCAGAAACCTCAGGTGGTGGGCCAGTGTCGAAGGTGCGATACCCGTTCGGCTTTGGATCTCACCCACGGTCAGGCCCGCCTCTCCGGCGCGAACAAGTGTCTTTAGAACTTGTAGCCGGGCCTCGGACCCCATGGCGGAAAATCCAGCCGCTGCAGTTTCCCACATTTTATTTGCTCCATTAAACTAGTTTTCTGGTTTAATAGTTTAATCTAATATCGCTGTCAAACGAAAAGTCGGGAAAAGGGTTAAGTCCAGATTGCGCCTGACTTAAGTCCACCTTATGTTGTGGCATGGGGATATCGGTCGACACTTTTTTCCTGAAACCTGACGGTCAAGGAACGCTTCAGGCGCAGATTCAGCAGATGATTGCCGAGGGCATCTTATCTGGTCGCTTCCATGTTGGAGAAAAGCTTCCATCGTCACGCAAACTGGCGTCGCATCTGGGCGTCAGCCGGATCACCGTGACACTGGCCTATACCGAACTGTTGGCCAATGATTATCTGACCGCAAAGGGGCGTTCGGGGTATTATGTGTCTGAAAACGCGCCCGTTCCACCAAAATACAGCCCGGTGCAAAGGGGAGAGGAATCTGTCGATTGGGACAAGGCGCTGGCCCGTCAGTTTTCCGGTGGGGATATTTTGCCAAAGCCTCAGGATTGGCGCGATTATCGTTATCCATTCATTTACGGACAAGCCGACCGGACCTTGTTTGACCACGCAAACTGGCGTTTATGCGCGGTGCGCGCTTTGGGGCACAAGGATTTCGCCTCGTTAACCGGCGATTATGTCGACGAAGACGATACGCTGCTGATCGAGTTCATTGCACGGCACACCTTGCCACGGCGGGGAATCGCGGCCCGCCCCGAAGAGATACTGATTACATTGGGGGCACAAAACGCGCTTTGGCTGGCGTCACGGATACTGCTCAGCCGCAATCGAAAGGCCGCAGTCGAAGACCCGTGCTATTACGCTCTGCGGGAGTTGCTGAAACGGTCAGATTGTCAGTTGGCACCGATGCGGGTCGATATGGATGGGTTGCCGCCAGATTCCATTCCAGAAGACACCGACGTCATCTTTACGACGCCCAGCCACCAATGCCCGACAACCGCGACCATGCCCCTGCATCGCCGTCACAAGTTGTTGAACCGGGCTCGCGAACTGGACGCCATGATCGTCGAAGATGATTACGAGTTTGAAATGGCGTTTCTGGGTGCACCGTCGCCTGCGCTCAAATCCCTGGATCAGGATGGGCGCGTCATCTATGTCGGCAGTTTTTCCAAATCGCTGTTTCCGGGATTGCGGCTGGGTTACATGGTCGGCTCGGAACGCTTCATCCGCGAGGCGCGGGCATTGCGCTCGTTGGTTTTGCGACATCCGCCGGGTCACATCCAGCGAACGGCGGCGTATTTTCTTTCGCTCGGTCATTACGACGCGCAGATCAGGCGCATGTCTAAGGCGTTGCAGCAACGGCGAAAAGCGATCGAACAGGCGATTGAGCAGGCTGATCTGACAGTGGCGGGTCGCGGTGTGTTTGGCGGCTCTTCGATCTGGATGAAAGCGCCCGATCACGTGGACACAACGCGGCTAGCTAAAAACCTGCAAAGGCAAAGCGTCCATATCGAGCCGGGAGAGCCGTTCTTTTTCGGCGCCGACAGACCGCGCAACTACTATCGACTTGGATATTCGTCGATTTCGATCGAGCGTATCAAACCCGGAATCGACCAAATCGCGGCGGCGATCCGTTCGTATTAGGACGGGTCTGGATATACCCCGTCCACCGGACTGGCCCTAACGCGACTGGCCCCCATGGTTAAAACCGATTGCAAAGCCGCGGCGTCGCTGCTGGCGACTGACCCCTATGTTCGGAGAGCACCCAGATGAAAATGACCACGGAAGAAGCCTTTGTTAAGGTTCTGCAGATGCACGGGATTGAACATGCGTTTGGAATCATCGGTTCAGCGATGATGCCGATCTCGGATCTGTTCCCGAAGGCCGGGATCATGTTCTGGGACTGCGCGCATGAAGGAAGCGCAGGTATGATGGCCGACGGATACACGCGTTCGACCGGCAAAATGTCGATGATGATCGCGCAGAACGGCCCCGGCATCACCAATTTTGTCACTGCCGTAAAAACCGCCTACTGGAACCACACTCCGCTGCTGCTGGTTACGCCACAGGCCGCCAACAAGACCATCGGTCAGGGTGGCTTTCAGGAAGTCGAGCAGATGAAGCTGTTCGAGGACATGGTTGCCTATCAGGAAGAGGTGCGTGACCCAACCCGTGTCTGCGAGGTTCTGAACCGTGTCATCATGCAGGCCAAGCGCGCCAGCGCCCCTGCGCAGCTGAACATCCCGCGTGATATGTGGACGCAGGTGATCGACGTCGACCTGCCCGCGATTGTCGAATTCGAGCGCCCCTCGGGCGGAGAGAGCGCCGTGGCACAAGCGGCCGAGCTGATGTCGAACGCCAAGAACCCGGTCATCCTGAACGGTGCGGGCGTGGTGTTGTCCGAAGGCGGCATCGACGCGTCGAAGGCACTGGCCGAGCGTTTGGACGCACCCGTCTGTGTTGGCTACCAGCACAATGACGCCTTTCCGGGCAGCCACCCGCTGTTTGCCGGGCCACTGGGCTATAACGGGTCAAAGGCCGGTATGGAGCTGATCTCGGAAGCGGACGTAGTTCTGGGTGTTGGCACCCGCCTGAACCCGTTCTCAACCCTGCCCGGCTATGGCATGGAATACTGGCCTGCGG
Source organism: Ruegeria sp. (assembly GCA_051009255.1). GTDB lineage: Bacteria > Pseudomonadota > Alphaproteobacteria > Rhodobacterales > Rhodobacteraceae > Ruegeria. Next base: position 8,212 of record JBPCWT010000201.1, read on the forward strand.
ATGCAAAGATCATCCAGGTCGATATCAACCCTGACCGGATCGGGCTGACCAAAACACTCAGCGTTGGCATCATCGGTGATGCGGCCAAGGTTGCGAATGGTATTCTGGCAC
>JBPCWT010000202.1:0-3751 GCA_051009255.1 Ruegeria sp.
TGACCTGTGAGGCGGGCGGCTCACACGGGGTTTCCAGAATGGTGCCGTCCAAACCGTGCTTCCAACCGTGGTATGAGCATCTAATTCCGCCTTCCTCAACGATGCCAAACTCCAGGCTCATGTTGCGGTGGCAGCAATGCAGATGGGTCAGGCCCAGCTTGCCTTCTTTCTTTTCGCGGAACAGAACCAGATCTTCGCCCAGAATACGCAGGCGATAGGGCAGGTCGCCAATCTGATCGGTCATAGCCACCGGCATCCAGAACCGGCGCAGGTATTCGCCGCACGGAGTGCCGGGGCCAACCTCGGTCAGTTCCGGGTCAGGTTGCTGTTGCCAGACTTTTTGTTGGTCGTGACCGCGGAAATTGCCCTTGGGGGCTGAGAAATGATCGTTCATGCCGTCCTCCGTGCGTATCGGTGGTCAGGGAAACGGATCGGACACCGGCGTGGTGCCGGTCCAGATCGATTTGACCTGACAGAAATCCCTTATGGCGTCCGGGCCCAATTCACGCCCGTAGCCCGACAGTTTGACCCCACCAATGGGGCAGGCAGGGTCAACGCTGCGATAATGGTTGATGTAAACAGTGCCCGCCTCGATTGCCTCGGCTACCCGCGCGCCCTTGTCGGCATCGGTGGTCCAGACACCGGCGGCCAGCCCGTAGTCGCTGTCATTGGCCAGCGCGATGGCTTCGTCTTCGGTGGTGAAAGAGGTGACGGCCAGAACCGGTCCGAACACTTCTTCACGCCAGAGCTGCATGCCGGGCGTCACATCGTCGAAAACCGTTGGTCCGATATAGAACCCATTTCTGCCTGCCGTTGTGGCGGTGCCGTCCAGTAAGCAAACCGCGCCGTCGGCTTTGGTGCGGTCGATCATTGCCGTAACCTTTCGCAGATGCGGTTCATTGGCCAGCGGTGCGACCTGAGTACCTGGGTCCATCGGATCCCCCATCTGCAATGTGCGGGCGCGGTCGATCAGGCGGGGCAACAGCTTGTCCTTCAGCACGGCCTCAACGATCAGCCGCGATCCGGCGACGCAAGTCTGGCCATTTGACAGGAAGATGCCGGACAGAATTCCGTTGACCGCATTGTCCATGTCACAATCGGCAAACACCACCTGCGGAGATTTCCCGCCCAGTTCCAGCACCGCCGGGATTACACCGGCTGAGGCAGCCTCAGCCACTTTTCGTCCTCCAAAGTCCGAACCGGTAAAGGTGACCTTGCGTGTTAGAGGGTGGCGGACCAGTGCTTCGCCGACCTCATGACCCAGTCCGGTGACGACGTTCAGCACCCCGGGCGGTAGTCCCGCCTCATGTGCCAGGCGTGCAAATTCCAAGGTTGATGCCGAAGCCATTTCTGAGGGCTTCACTACAACCGTATTGCCAGCTGCCAGTGCCGGGGCCAGCTTCCATGCAAGGATCATCAGCGGAGAATTCCAGGGCGTGATGGCGACCACGACGCCATAGGGCTTAAAGTGGCCCACGCTATGCACACCGGGGATGGAATTGGCCTGAGGTTCGGGCCGCAGCTTGCGTGCCTCTGTCGCAAAAAATCGAAACCAGCTGTGCAACCCGGCAAACTGCCCGCGCACCTCAGTAATACGTTTGCCGTTGTCGCGAATTTCGGGTGTGACAAGGTCTTCCCACCGAGTTTCCAGCATGTCAGCTAAACGGTCCAGCATATCCGCCCGTTCTGTCGGCCCGGCTTTGGCCCATGGCCCGCTGCGGAAGGCCTGGTCGGCGTCCCGGATGGCTATGTCGGCGGTCTGTGTGTCGCCACGGGCGATCATGCTCCACACCTGACCGGTGGCGGGGTCGATACTGGGCAGGGTTTCACCATCCCAATCGACAAAGGCACCGGAAATGAACGGGGAATAGGTTTTCATTCAACGTTCCTCGGACAGCGGTTGAGCCACCAATGCCAACAGATCGCCACGGCGCACCATGCCACGATTGCCATGAGCCAGAACGTGCCCGGCTGTGGGAAATTTAAGTTCGACTACCGAGCGTTCCGGTTCGGCGGGGAAATGCAGCGTGCCTGCCAGATCGCCTCGTTTGACTTGTTGTCCTGCGGTGCAGCGTCGGTCGAACAGCCCATCTGCGGGTGCATGGACTGAATGCAATGGATCGGCGATTTCCACACATTGCGTTGAAACAGGGTCCGGAGCACCGCCGGGCAGGATACCTAAATGCTTCAGACAGCGTTTGAGTCCGGTTTCAGCAAGGTCCGCGGCATGCGGATCGACACCACCCCCGCCGCTGAGTTCAGCTGCGATCATCGGGACCCCAACCCGCGCGGCGGCGGCATTCACACTTCGGTTATCGTTATGTGCGCCCAGCACCCAGATCAGAGGCAACCCGAAAGCGCAGGCTAGTTCCATGTTGGAAGCGGTCAGATCCGCGTCATCCCCCCGCGCTGCCAAGGCGCAGGGCTCGAATACAGATGCCTTGCCACCCGAGTGCAGGTCAATGGCGGCATCTACGCGCGGCAGTAGTACAGTTTCAACAAAATGCGCCAGCATCGCTGTCGGGCCGCCATTCGCGGTGCCAGGAAAAGCCCGGTTGAGGTTTTGCCCATCCAATGGCGACACCCGCGATGAGGCGAGAAACGCAGGGGCGTTCAAGGCCGGGATCAGGATCACCTGTCCGGTCAGGTCAGATGGGTTCAGCTGTGCCGCAAGCCGCAGGATCGCGGCAGGTCCTTCGAATTCGTCTCCATGAGTGCCGCCCAAAATTAGAACAGAAGGTCCGGGTTTGCCACGTAAGCTGATGACCGGGATCGGGTGGTATCCCAACGGTACGGCATTGTCGGACCATTTCAGCATCAGATCACCGGACTGTCGGCCTGGCGCGTCCAGATCGATGGTCAGGTGAAGCCTGCTGTGTTGGGGCGAAAACGTATCGGTCATCCGGGTTCTTTTGCTGAGTCCCAGTCTTCATAACATAATTTTTTTGAAAGTGAATTGCTTAAAACGCGTCGTTATGTGATATATGGTGAAAATTGCCATTGCCGCCATCTGGTGGTGCCGGAGGAATTGGATGGGCATAACCCTCGCAAAAACAGGAATAGGCAGGATTAAACCTCATATGATTGGAGGGGCGTCTGCTGACGTTCCACCGCCTGCGATTCTTTTGAACTCGAATGAAAGCGTGTTTGGTCCTAGCCCGTCTGCCCGCGCTGCCGCTTGTGCGGCAATCAGCAATGTCGAGCGCTATTTGGAAAACCCTGACGATATCCTGGCCCCGGCGATTGCCGCGCAGTACGGGTTGGATGCGGCCCGGATCACCACAGGACAGGGATCGGACGATCTGCTGGCCCGTCTGGCCCGGGCCTACCTAGGGCAAGGTACCGAGCTGATCCGCAGCGCCAATGGCTATCTCAAGGTGCCCAACTATGCTTTTGCCAACGATGCCGAGGTGGTGTCGGTCGCGGATGACGCATTCAAACCTTCAGTCGACCGGATGATCGATGCGTTGACCGAACGAACCCGGATCGTCTACCTCGCCAATCCGGAGAACCCGGCAGGCACCTATCTGAACAGCGCAGAGCTGCGCTGCCTGCATGCCGCGCTACCGGAAAACGTCCTGCTGATCGTGGACGCTGCCTATGAGGAATATGTCGATGCGGCAGATTATGAGCCCGCGCATAAGCTGGTAGAGGCTGCCAACAACGTGGTCATGTGCCGGACGTTTTCCAAGATATTCGGGCTGGCTGGGGCGCGTGTTGGTTGGATGTACGGGTCCAACGATGTGGTGGA
>JBPCWT010000203.1:0-8611 GCA_051009255.1 Ruegeria sp.
TCAGTTGGAATTTTGGTGGGAATAGCGTCATACGCAAATTTCTATAATACTGAAAAATAACAGCTTTTTAAAATAGTTTGGCTGGGGTGGTAGGATTCGAACCTACGATACACGGTACCAAAAACCGCTGCCTTACCACTTGGCTACACCCCAACAGTGAGCGGCTGTCTACGACTCTTGTTTACCGGGTTCAAGGGTTTTCCGGCAAAAAATCCAATGGCTCTGCAAAATTTTTTAGGGGCGTTATTCGATCCCCAAAAGCAGTGCCCCGTCCCGGTTTCCGGCTTCGACTGCTTCATGCGCAAGCGCGCAATCTTCCAGTTCATAAACAGCCTGCAACGGGCAGTTCAGCGCGCCTTGGATCAGTGCGTTGTTCATCTGGGCAATGGCCTTTGATCGCGCTTCGGGTGTCAGGATGTAGACAAGAACGGTCTCCAGCGTCACAGATTTGAACATCAGGGTATAAAAGGGCAGGGTGGGCGACATCACCTGCGCCGACCCATAGGCGTTGATCCTTCCGTTTTCGGCAATCACGGCGGCATTCGTTTCGGCATTCTGCCCGAATTCAACGTCAACGATCTTGTCCACCGGCGCGCCCTGATTGGCGTTCAGGATACCAGCTGCCAGATTGTCGGCGGCATAATCCAGAACCGCGTCCGCCCCTGCGGCCATAACACGGTCATGGTTCTTGGGGCTGGCGGTTGCGATCACCCGCGCCCCACCCCATTTCGCCAGCTGAACGGCCAGGTATCCAACCGTCCCGGCGCCGCCGTGAACCAGCACGGATTTTCCGCCGACATCACCACCGGAAAACACCGTGTGGCTGGCGGTCAGGCCCGGAATGCCCAGCACAGCGCCGGTTCGCAGCGATGTTTCATCCGGCAGCGTCACCGCCTGTTGCGACGGCAGCGTGATCTGTTCGGCCGCCGTACCAAAGGCGCGCTGCCACTGGCCGTTCCAGATCCAGACCCGCTCGCCGATGCGGGAAACGGGAACGCCGGCACCAACAGCAGAGATGACCCCCGACCCATCGCTGTGGGGTATGATGACGGGAAATGGTGGCTTGGTCACGCCGGGTCTGGCCCCTGCGCGGGCCTTGACGTCCGAAGGGTTCACGCCGGAATAGGCGATATCGACAACGACCTCGCCCGGTCCGGGCGGTGTGGACGGCAGATCCTGCAACTGCAAAACATCGGCGGCTGCGCCAAACGCGGTATAGGTGACGGCTTTCATAATTTCCCTCTAAGATGTCGCAAGGTGCAATCTACTGCTGCGGCACAGGAATGCCAGAGTGCGAATTGGCAAAGGAGCAAATATCATGAAAACGCTGCGTACACCGGATGACCGGTTTCAGAATCTGGCAGATTATCCCTTTGCCCCGAACTATGCCACGATCGACGACACCGAAGACGGCAGGCTGCGGGTGCATTACCTTGACGAAGGTCCACGTACAGCCGCGCCGGTTCTGATGATGCATGGCGAGCCGACATGGTCATACCTCTATCGCCACATGATCCCCCGTTTCGTTGCGGCGGGTCATCGCGCCATTGCCCCTGATCTGGTCGGGTTTGGAAAATCCGACAAGCCGACGGAACGCAGCGATTATACCTATCAGCGTCACGTGTTCTGGATGGGCGAGGTTTTGCGCCAACTGGACCTGCAAGACATAACACTTGTTTGTCAGGACTGGGGCGGTTTGATCGGCCTGCGGCTGTGGGCCGAGATGCCGGAACGGTTTGCCCGCATCGTGGTTGCCAACACCGCCCTGCCCACAGGCGATCACCCGATGGGCGACGCCTTTGCAGGCTGGCGGGAATACAGCCAGCAAGTGCCGGAATTTCGCGCAGGCCGGATTGTCCATGGCGGCACGACATCCAAACTGACCGGGGCCGAGGTCGCGGCATACGACGCCCCGTTTCCAGATGAAACCTATCAGGCCGGGGCACGGCAGTTTCCGATGCTTGTTCCGGATCGCCCCGACGATCCGGCCTCGGAACCCAATCGGCAGGCATGGCAGGTGATCCGGCAGCTGGACACACCGGTTTTGACGGCATTCGGCGCAGATGACCGTATCATGGCCGGTATCGACAAGGTGTTTCAGAAACTTTGCCCGGGGGCAGCAGGACAGCCGCATGTGGTGTTGCCCGCCGCTGCGCATTTCCTGCAAGAGGACGTGGGCCCGGAACTGGCCGACCTGACCAATGACTTTATCGAACGCACATCCTGAAGGCCGGGTTATTCCCTGATCTCGTCCGGGTCGACGCCCCACAGGTTGGCCTTTAGTGTCCAGCCGCGATGGCCGCCCGCCGATATCCGGCACCATTTGACGTTGCAGGTTCCCAACCGCGCCACGACGCCGTTCTCAAAATGCGCGTTGATCTGCGATTTCGGGTCGGGGCTTGCATGTACGGGCAGCATTTCACCCTCGACCAGCACGGTTCGCACGCCGGAAAGCAGGGCATAGTGCACCCAGCCGCCCGCGCCATCCCGGTCCTGTACCTTGCGCCAGTTTCCGTATTCGGCCGTGATCTGCAGCGGCATGTCGCGCCGTTTGAACACCCAGTCGATTCGATGTGTCAGCGATGGGCCGCGCCGTACGTTGCCTTCTGCGGCCTTCATCGACACGAAACGCGGCAGCGGCAGGTTGGTGACAGGGCCGCGATTATCCGCTGCGTTGGCGGCGATGGGGCCGAACGCAATAAGGAACATGGTCAAAATCGCCGAAATATGGCGTTTCACCGGTAAAAAACCATTCACTGCCTGTCTGCTCTTATGCCTGTTGATCCGGTTTCGAAAAAAGGTTGAGTCAATGCCCTTGGGGTTCTTGTGCCCCGCCTGATCCTGCGCCACGATGCCATGGCGCGCGCTCGTTTGCAAAGCAGTGGGAGGGCTCAAGTGCCAAGAGAACGTCTGAGTGTTGTCGTTACGCGACGGTTGCCCGAGGCGGTGGAAACCCGGTTAAGCGAGCTTTTCGACGTGCGTCTGCGCGACGACGACGCGCCAATGACCCGCGAAGAACTGGTTGCGGCGGTAAAACAGGCCGACGTGCTGGTGCCAACCGTGACCGATACGATTGATGCAGGGCTGTTGGGGCAGGCAGGTGGAAACCTGCGCCTGATCGCCAATTACGGGGCAGGGGTCGACAATATCGATGTCGCCACGGCGCGGCAGCGCGGGATATTGGTGTCGAACACACCCGGCGTCCTGACTGACGATACCGCCGACATGACCATGGCGCTGATCCTTGCCGTCACACGCCGCATTCCCGAAGGTCTGACCGTCATGCAAAAAGGCGACTGGCCCGGCTGGGCGCCAACCGCACTGCTGGGTGGCCGGATCGGGGGGCGGCGTCTGGGCATTCTGGGCATGGGCCGGATCGGGCAGGCCGTTGCCCGTCGCGCCGCGGCCTTTGGCATGCAGGTGCACTATCACAACCGCCGCAAACTGCGCCCGGAAGTCGAGGAAGAACTTCAGGCAACCTACTGGGACAGCCTTGACCAGATGGTTGCGCGCATGGACGTGATTTCGATCAACTGCCCATCGACGCCCTCGACCTTTCACCTTATGAACGCGCGGCGGCTGAAACTGATGAAACCCTCGGCCGTGATCGTGAACACCTCTCGGGGCGAGGTCGTGGATGAAAACGCGCTGACCCGCATGATACGGTCCGGTGATATCGCGGGCGCTGGTCTGGACGTGTACGAACACGGAACCAACGTAAACCCCCGGCTGCGTCAGCTGCCGAACGTGGTCTTGCTGCCCCATATGGGTTCGGCCACGCTCGAAGGGCGCATCGAGATGGGCGAAAAGGTCATCATCAACATCAAAACGTTCGAAGACGGGCATCGCCCGCCGGATCAGGTCGTGCCCTCGATGCTGTGACAATCGCGCCTGGTCTGTCCTGACCGGGCGTTTTCATTTCAGGGCGGAACCTTGCCGTCATTACCCGGTTTCACTGCCAGATGATTGTATCGTTTGGTGCAGAAAGGCTTAAACTACTCTGGCAGCAGCAGTAGGAGCGGACGATGCGTCTGGGTCGAATTTCAGGACTGGTACTGTCGGTGGCGGTTCTTGCCACCCCAACATGGCCGCAAGAGGCCGCAGATTCCGTTGCCCCCGAAACAGCAACCGAAGGCGAAGTTCAGGCGCTGACGGACGAGGTGATCGCCGCGCTCGAGGCAAAGTTGTCCGGCACGCCCGTCATCTCTGACAACTGGATGGTTGCCGCCGCCAACCCGCTTGCAGTCGAAGCTGGCGCCAGAATACTGCGGTCGGGCGGCACAGCTGCCGATGCGATGATCGCGGTGCAGGTCGTGCTGGGCCTGGTCGAGCCGCAATCCTCTGGTCTCGGTGGTGGTGCATTCCTTGTCTGGTACGATGCTGCCAGCGGCGAACTGACAACGCTGGACGGGCGCGAAACCGCCCCACGCGCAGCAACGCCAACCCTGTTCCAAACCGAAACCGGCGAACCCTTGGGGTTCTTCGATGCCGTCGTCGGCGGCCTGTCGGTTGGAACGCCCGGCACTCCCGCCCTGATGGCCGAGGCGCATCGCCGCTGGGGTCGAACCCAATGGCCCACCTTGTTTCAGGACGCAATCCGCCTCGCGGATCAGGGCTTTCTGGTCTCGCCCCGGCTGGCCGGTCTGGTCGCATATGACGCTGACCGCCTGTCGCGGTTCCCCGCAACCGCTGCGTATTTCCTGCCAGACGGACAACCGATCGAGCAGGGCCAACGCCTGACCAACCCGGATTACGCCAACACGCTCAGGGTTCTGGCGACAGACGGTGCCGCCGGTTTTTATGGCGGCGCAATCGCGGCTGATATCGTCCGCACCGTGCGGAATGCACCGGGCAATCCCGGCGTTCTTTCTGGCGTCGATCTGGCGCTGTATCAGGTAATCGAACGCGAACCGGTCTGCGCCGCCTACCGCGCGTTTTCTGTCTGCGGCATGGGCCCACCCTCGTCCGGGGCGCTGACGATAGGTCAGATCCTTGGAATGCTGGACGGATATGACCTTGGTGCGATGGGCGCAGATGATCCAAACGCGTGGCGATTGATCGGCGATGCGTCCCGATTGGCCTTTGCCGACCGTGGCCGATACATGGCTGACAGCGATTTTGTCCCCATGCCCACCAACGGCCTTGTCGATCCTGCTTATCTGGCAAAAAGGGCTGAATTGCTGGGCAGCGACGCCGCCCTGACCGAGGTCACCCCCGGCAACCCCGAGTTTGACCACGCGTCGAACTGGGCCGACGATGTGTCGCTCGAACTGCCCTCGACCTCGCACATTTCGATTGTCGACGCCGATGGCAACGTCCTGTCAATGACGACCACCGTCGAAAATGCATTCGGCTCGCGCCTGATGACGAACGGGTTTCTGCTGAATAACGAACTGACGGATTTCTCTTTCAAAACCCACAAGGACGGTGTTCCCATCGCTAACCGGTTGGAACCCGGCAAGCGGCCCAGATCGTCCATGAGTCCGACAATCGTGATGCAAGATGACAAGCCTGTTCTGGCCATCGGCTCACCGGGCGGCAGCCGCATTATCGGCTATGTTGCCAAGTCGATCATCGCCTGGGCAGACTGGGGGATGGACGTGCAACAGGCCGTGTCCCTGCCGCATCTGGTCAACCGTTTCGGTACCTATGATGTCGAGTCTGAAACCGCCGCCGAAGGTTATGCCGACGCCCTGACCGAACTGGGGTTCGAGGTCAACGCACGCGACCTGACATCGGGCCTGCACGCGATCGAGATCGGCGAGACCCTCAGCGGTGGGGCCGACCCAAGGCGCGAAGGTATTGCGCTGGGCGAATAATCCTGTCCGAATTTGTGGGTATTGCCCTGACCTTGCGGGCCTCTTACTCATGTTCAAAAATACCCCCGCCAGTTCAGGGGAGGAAAGAGGATCGTCATGGCGCACGTCACCGCATTGCCGCGAAACGAAGCGGGTATTGAAACCGTTTCCGGGATACTGAAACAACGGTTCGGCGACAGGTTCCAAACCGGTGCGGCGATCCGCGAACAGCACGGCCACACGACGACATGGATCGAAAACCAAAGCCCTGACGCAGTGGTGTTTCCCCATTCCACCGACGAAGTATCCGATATTGTCAAAACCTGCGCGGCGCACAAGGTGCCCGTGATTGCCTTTGGCACCGGCACATCACTCGAAGGACACGTAAACGCGCCAGCGGGCGGTATCTCGGTCGATCTGACACAGATGAACCGGATACTGGCGGTGAACGCAAGCGATCTGGACTGCGTCGTGCAACCCGGCGTCACGCGCGAGGATTTGAACGCACATCTGCGCGATCAGGGGTTGTTCTTTCCCATTGACCCCGGCGCGAATGCCTCGCTGGGGGGCATGGCCGCCACTCGCGCGTCGGGCACCAACGCCGTGCGCTATGGAACGATGAAGGACAATGTTCTCAGCCTTCAGGCCGTCATGCCCGACGGTCAGATCATCCGAACCGGCCACCGCGCGAAAAAATCCTCTGCCGGGTATGACCTGACGCGCCTGCTGATCGGCGCCGAGGGCACGTTGGGTATCATCACCGAAATCACATTGCGCCTGCAGGGCATACCCGAGGCGATCAGTTCGGCGCGATGTTCCTTCCCCAGTGTCGATGCCGCCTGTCAGGCCGTTATGATGACAATCCAGTACGGCATACCCGTCGCCCGGATCGAATTGCTGGACGAACTGTCCGTCAGGGCGGCCAACGCCTATTCCGGGCTGACCCTGCCGGAAACGCCGCTGCTGTTGCTGGAATTTCACGGCTCAGAAACGGGCGCGGTTGAACAGGCTGATACATTTGGCCAGATCGCAGAAGAATTCGGCGGCACCGAATTCGCCGCGACCACGACGACCGAAGAACGCAACAAGCTGTGGCAGGCCCGCCACGACATGTTTTGGGCCAGCCTGCAACTGCGCCCCGGTGCGCAAGGGATGTCGACAGATGTCTGCGTACCGATTTCGCGCCTTGCCGAATGCGTCACCGCGGCGCAACAAAAAGCAACCGAACTGAACCTGCTGGCCCCCGTCGTGGGTCACGTGGGCGACGGTAATTTCCACACGCTTCTGCTGATCGACATGAAAAACCCGGACGAGGTTGCCAAGGCCGAAGAATTCGTGGGCTGGCTGAACGACATGGCAATCTCGATGGAAGGAACCTGTACGGGCGAGCATGGGATAGGGCAGGGGAAAATGCCCTATCTGGTCAAGGAACTTGGGGCCGCCACCGATTTCATGGCAGCGATCAAGGCAGCCCTCGACCCTGACAACATCATGAACCCGGGCAAAATCCTGCCCCGCTAAAGACCCGACAATTCTGCGACAGGAACGGCCCGTGCCTTTGCATGGGTCGTTTTTTTTATATCACTGGTCGGATGAATGTCGCGCACGGCCCCTCAAATGCGCCATATGGTGTCAACTGAATTCAAGCGGAGACGCCCGGATATGAAAACCCAAGTCAAAGCACTGGTCGTTGGCGGCGGCGCCATCGGAACCTCGATTGCCTATCATCTGGCCAAGGCGGGCTGGGACGACGTGATGCTGATCGAACGGGACGAACTGACATCTGGTTCGACATGGCATGCGGCGGGCCTCTTGCCGCTGTTCAACATGTCCTATGCGACAACCCACATCCACAAATACTCGGTCGATTTCTACAAAACGCTCGAGGACGAAACCGGACTGAACGCAGGTTTTGCCGTGGTCGGCAACCTTCGTATGGCGCAGACGGACGAGCGTATGGACGAATACATGCTCTATGCCTCGACTGCCGAAACCTGCGATGTTCCATATGAATGGCTGACCCCGGATCAGATCAAGGAACGCTGGCCGCTGATCCGCACTGATGATCTCAAGGGCGCACTGTATCACAACACGGACGGCTACATTAACCCTGCCGATGTCACGCAGGCGATGGCCAAGGGCGCGCGTCAGCGCGGCGTCGATATCGAACGCAAGATGCAGGCCGACGCGTTCCACTGGAACGGCACCCATTGGGAGGTCACCTGCACAAGGATGGTCGAACAAGGCGGTAACCTTGTCCCCGGCGACGAACAGGTTGTTATCACGGCGGAACATGTTGTGACGGCAAGCGGAAACCACGCGCAGCGAACGGCGAAAATGCTGGGGATCAAGATCCCTGCCATCCCGGTCGAGCATCAGTTCATTGTCATGGATAAAGACCCGGCACTGGTCGAATACCGCGCCAATGGCGGGTCCGAACACCCGGTTGTTCGTGACGCCGACGCGCAATCCTATGTCCGCGAGGAACGTGGCGGCTGGATTCTGGGCGTCTATGAAAAGAACGCGCCTGCCTGCTTTGAACATGGCGTTCCCGACAGCTTCCGCGCCGACCTGTTCCCGCTGGATCTTGAACGGATCGAAGAACAGTACATGGCCATGATTCACCGCGTTCCATCGTGCGAGGAAAGCGGACTCAAGGACGATTTCAACGGCCCCATCTGCTACACCCCCGATGGCAACCCGCTGGTTGGTCCCGCTCCGGGCATGCGCAACATGTGGCTGGCCGAAGGTTTCAGCTTTGGCATCACCGCCGCTGGTGGCACCGGGTATTACCTTGCGCAGATGATGGTCGA
>JBPCWT010000204.1:0-6584 GCA_051009255.1 Ruegeria sp.
TTGTGGGTTTAGGAAGCTGTTTTTCTTCCGCCTTTGCACGCCACTGGCCTCCTGGGTTTAAAGATTAGATCCATTGCGTTCTGGATCACGGTCAGGGTTTTCAGGCCCAGAAAGTCGAATTTTACCAGACCGGCCTGTTCCACCCATTTCATGTTGAACTGGGTTGCGGGCATGTCTGATCGCGGGTCCTGATAAAGCGGCACCAGCGCATCCAGTGGCCGGTCGCCGATCACGACGCCCGCGGCATGGGTCGAGGCGTTGCGCAGCAGGCCTTCGACCTGTTGGCCGTAGGTGAGCAGGCGTTCGACCACCTCTTCGTTGCGGGCCTCTTCGCGCAGGCGGGGTTCGTCGGCCAGTGCCTTTTCGATGGAAACGGGTTTGACGCCTTCGACGGGGATCATCTTGGACAGGCGGTCCACCTGACCATAGGGCATTTGCAGCACGCGGCCGATGTCGCGTACGGCGGCCTTGGACAACAGCGCGCCAAACGTGATGATCTGGCCCACCTTGTCGCGCCCGTATTTTTCCTGAACGTAACGGATCACCTCTTCGCGGCGGTCCATGCAGAAGTCGATGTCAAAGTCGGGCATCGACACGCGTTCGGGGTTCAGGAAGCGTTCGAACAGCAGCGAGTAGCGCAACGGATCAAGGTCAGTGATCGTCAGCGCGTAGGCCACAAGTGACCCCGCGCCCGACCCCCGGCCCGGACCGACGGGGATGTCCTGGTCCTTGGCCCATTGGATAAAGTCGGCAACGATCAGGAAGTAACCGGGGAATCCCATGCCTTCGATGATGTCCAGCTCGAAATCCAGCCGGTCCTGGTATTCTTGGGGGGTGACGGCATGCGGGATCACTGCCAGCCGCTTTTGCAGACCTTCATTGGCGACGCGGCGCAGTTCGGCGACCTCGTCATCGGCGAATTTTGGCAGGATCGGGTCGCGGCGATAGGCCATGAAGGCGCAGCGTTTGGCGATCTCGACCGTGTTCTCGATCGCTTCGGGAAGGTCGGCAAACAGTGTCGCCATTTCCTGTGGGGATTTGAAGTAATGCTGCGCGGTCAGGCGGCGGCGGCCTTCTTGCTGGTCGACATAGGCCCCTTCGGCGATGCAGATCAGGGCATCGTGCGCCTCGTACATTTCTGTGGCCGGAAAATAGACGTCGTTGGTGGCAACCAGCGGCAGGTTCTTGGCATATGCCATCTCGATATGGCCGCGCTCGGTCAGGCGTTCGGATTCGGGCTGACCGCCTTCGCCCGGATGGCGTTGCAGTTCGATGTAGAAACGGTTGGGGAACATTGCCGCCAGTTGGTCGGTCAGCGCCTCGGCCGCAGGGCGTTGCCCCTGTTGCAGCATCCGGCCCACCGGTCCGTCAGGTCCGCCGCTGAGACAGATAAGGCCATCAGAATGGGCCTCAAGCTCTGCCAAGGTCACTTGGGGCAGCTGCCCGCCCTTGTCGACATACAGGCACGAGCTGAGCTTCATCAGGTTTTCGTACCCCGCCTCGGACTGTGCCAGCAGCACCAACGGCGCTGGCGGTTTGGGCTTTTCCCCCTGCTGCGACTGCAGGTAGGTCAGATCGACCTGACACCCGATAATGGGCTGGATACCAGCGCCGCTGGCGGTAACGGAAAATTCCAGCGCCGAGAACATGCTGTTGGTGTCCGTGACCGCGACGGCGGGCATGTCCATCTGATCGCACAGGGCCGGCAGCTTTTTCAGCCTGACGGCGCCTTCCAGCAGGGAATATTCGGTGTGAACGCGTAAATGAATGAATCGGGGTGCACTGCTCATACCGGCACGCTAACGCAGGCAGACGGGTTGAAAAAGCGCGAACCGACCCTTTGAATTGCCAAATTATCAGCCGGGATTATTCGGCTTTTTCAGAAGGTGCTTCGGGGTCGGCGACAGCGCACTTGGAAAAAACATATAAATTTCATATACGTAGTTATCAAATGGTTCGGGGGCCAAGCGTGCATCGTAGGGCAATGTTATATCTGATAGGCAGTTTTTCTTGCCAGATTGCACCTGCTGTTTCTAACCTGAGTCACAACAATATTGCCCGCGCTGCTTTCTACGTCGCATCGAAAGACGGCGCTTCCGGGCCAACAGGGTAAGGCGACGGGTTTCAAGAATGAAGATCACGTTTCTTCTGAACGGAGAGACAGTGGAGCTGTCGGGTATCAATCCGACCGCGACATTGCTGGATTGGCTGCGCGAAGAGCGGGGCCTGACCGGCACGAAAGAAGGCTGCAACGAGGGCGATTGCGGTGCCTGTACTGTCATGGTCACAGACGAGGGCGGCGCAAAGGCGCTTAACGCGTGCATCCTGTTTCTGCCGCAGTTACATGGCAAGGCTGTTCGCACTGTCGAGGGCGCCAGCAGCCCCGAAGGCGAAGCGCATCCGGTGCAGCAGGCGATGGTGGATTATCACGGCTCGCAATGCGGGTTCTGTACGCCGGGGTTCGTGATGTCGATGGTGGCCGGGCACGCAAACGGCGCGACGGACCATGACACTCAGCTGGCCGGTAACCTGTGCCGTTGCACAGGCTATGCGCCGATCATTCGCGCAGCACAGGCTGCCGAGGCGCATCCGGTTCCGGTCTGGGTCAAGGACAAACCTGATACAAGCGCCGCCGCATCGCCGATGTTGCCCGGATCGTCCGACGAACTGGCAGATGTGTATGCCGCGCACCCTGACGCGACGCTGGTTGCGGGTGCAACGGATGTGGGCCTGTGGGTGACCAAGCAATTGCGCGAACTGGACCCTGTGATTTTCCTGAACCGGTGTGATGACCTGAAAGAGATCAGCGTTACCGACGACCGGGTACGTTTTGGCGCGATGGTGGATATGAACCGGATGGGCGAGGCGATGGCCGATCTGCATCCCTCTTATGCCGAAATGATCCGCCGTTACGCCAGCGTGCAAGTCCGCCACGCGGCGACCGTGGGTGGCAATATCGCGAACGGGTCGCCCATTGGGGATAATCCGCCCGCACTGATCGCGTTGGGCGCAACATTGCACCTGCGCAAGGGCAATGACCGGCGCGATGTTCCGCTGGAGGAATTCTTTATCGACTATGGCAAGCAGGACCGCGCACAGGCAGAGTTTGTCGAGGCCGTCAGCTTTGCCCGGCAGGTGGATCGGTTGAAAGTTTACAAGCTGAGCAAGCGGTTCGATCAGGATATCTCGGCCGTGTGCGGGTGTTTCAATATTACCGTTACGGATGGCAATGTGACCGACGCGCGGATCGCCTTTGGTGGCATGGCTGGCACGCCAAAGCGTGCGGCGGCGGTCGAGGCCGCGCTGGTTGGCAAGCCCTGGACCCACGACACCGTTTTGGCGGCGTTACCGGCGTTCGACAGCGACTTTACCCCGATGACGGATATGCGCGCGTCGGCGAACTACCGGCAAGAGACGGCCAAGGCGATGCTGGAACGGTATTATTTCGAGGATCAGGGCCAAGTGACCAATGTTCTGGAGGTTTCGGCATGAGCGTGACCAAACCCCTGCCCCATGACGCGGCACCCCTGCATGTTGCCGGTACGGCCCGTTATGTCGACGATATTCCGACCCCCAAAGGAACGCTGCATCTGGCGTTCGGGATCAGCCCGATTGCCAAGGGCAAAGTCACGGCGATGGACCTGTCGGCGGTGAAATCCGCCGATGGAGTGGTTTCGGTGATGACGGCAGAGGACCTGCCATTTTCCAACGATGTTTCCCCGTCCATCCATGACGAGCCATTGCTGTCGGATGGAACGGTAAACTATATCGGCCAGCCTGTTTTCCTTGTGATCGCGACCAGCCATCTGGCGGCGCGCAAGGCGGCGCGGCTGGGCAAGATCGACTATGCCGAGGAAGACGCGATCCTGACAATCGAGGATGCGCTGGCCGCCAACAGTCGGTTCGAGGAAGGCCCGCGCATTTACGCCAAGGGTGACGCGGACGCGGCCATTGCAGGCGCGGCCCATGTGATCGAAGGCGAGTTCGAGCTGGGCGGGCAGGAACATTTTTATCTGGAAGGTCAGGCAGCGCTGGCCGTGCCGAACGAGGGCGCGGATATGCTGGTTCATTCCTCGACCCAGCACCCGACCGAGATTCAACACAAGGTGGCGGATGCGCTGGGTGTTCCGATGCATGCGGTAAGGGTTGAAACCCGTCGGATGGGTGGCGGTTTTGGCGGCAAGGAAAGTCAGGGCAATGCGCTGGCCGTAGCTTGCGCCATTGCTGCCCGCGCAACCGGCAAGGCGTGCAAGATGCGCTATGACCGAGACGATGACATGATCATCACCGGCAAGCGTCATGCGTTCCGCATTGCCTATCGCGCGGGGTTTGACGCGCATGGCCATATTAAGGGAGTATCGTTCCTGCATCATGCAATATGCGGCTGGGCGCAGGACTTGTCGCTGCCTGTCGCGGATCGGGCGATGCTGCATTCGGATAATGCCTATCTGCTGCCCAATGCGCGGATCGAAAGCCATCGATTGAAGACCAACACCCAGTCGGCCACCGCATATCGCGGGTTTGGCGGACCTCAGGGGATGGTCGGAATCGAGCGGGTCATGGATCATGCGGCGCATACGCTGGGTCTGGACCCGGTCGAGTTGCGCCGCCGGAATTACTATGAGCCTGCGCATGCGCCGGTCATGGAGCAAACCGAACCAACGAGAAAGCCGATGGGCCATGTCGATCCCACCGAGGATCTGACCAGCCTTGGGGCGGTTGAGCAGGTAACCACGCCTCCACCCGTCCGGCCAGTACCCGAAGGTGGCAATACCACGCCATACGGCATGGAAGTGACCGATTTCGAGTTGCATGGCATGACGGATAAGTTGCTGGAAACCAGCGATTATGTCGCGCGCAAGGCGGCCATCGACAAATGGAATGCCGAGAACCCGGTGATCAAGAAAGGCATCGCCTTTTCGCCGGTCAAGTTCGGGATTTCCTTTACGCTGACCCACCTTAACCAGGCTGGCGCGCTGGTGCATGTCTATCAGGATGGATCGGTCCATCTGAACCATGGCGGAACGGAAATGGGTCAGGGCCTGTTTCAGAAAGTGGCGCAGGTGGCAGCATCGCGTTTTGGTATCCCGCTGGAGATGGTCAAGATCACCGCGACGGACACGGCCAAGGTTCCGAACACTTCGGCCACGGCTGCGTCTTCGGGCAGTGACCTGAACGGGATGGCGGTCAAGGCGGCGTGCGATACAATTCGTGACCGTATGGCGGATTACCTGGCCGAGCAGCACCAGAGCGAGGCCGCGAATGTTACGTTCAGCGACGGTCATGTCGAGGTCGGTGAAGAACGGTACACGTTCGCCGAGGCGGCGGCGCTGACCTATCAGGGTCGGGTCAGCCTGTCGGCGACCGGGTTCTACAAGACGCCCAAGATCGAATGGGACCGGATCAAGGGCCGGGGCCGTCCGTTTTTCTATTTTGCCTATGGCGCTTCGATCACCGAGGTCGCGGTGGACACGCTGACCGGCGAGAACCGTATTCTGCGCACCGATATCCTGCATGATGCGGGGGCGTCGCTGAATCCGGCGCTGGATATCGGTCAGGTCGAAGGTGCCTATGTGCAGGGTGCGGGATGGCTGACGACCGAGGAACTGGTCTGGGACGACAAGGGCAATCTGCGCACACACGCGCCGTCGACCTATAAAATCCCCGCCTGTTCGGATCGCCCGGACGTGTTCAACGTCGATCTTTGGGGCGGTGAAAACCGCGAGGACACGATTTATCGGTCAAAAGCAGTGGGTGAGCCGCCGTTCATGTTGGGTATTTCCGCATGGCTGGCCATGTCGAACGCGGTTGCGGCCTGTGGCGAGGGGTATCCGGCACTGGATGCGCCAGCGACTGCCGAAGAAGTCTGGAACGGTGTCCAGAGGATGCGGCGGGGTGGCGGCTGATGGGATTTGATCTGCAGACCCTGAGAGAAACGGTCAAAACCCACGGTTCCGTGGTGCGGGTTGTGATCGCCAGCATCAAGGGTTCGTCCCCGCGCGAGGTTGGGGCCGCGATGCTGGTTTGGCAGGACGGGCAATCAGGCACGATCGGCGGCGGGACGCTGGAATTTCAGGCGGCCGCGGCTGCGCGGAAACAAACCGCGGACACGCGCCTGACGCACCATGCGCTTGGCCCTGATCTGGGTCAGTGCTGCGGTGGGGCGGTGACACTGTTGAGCGAGGTTTATGATCTGGCGGCAGTGGACCGGATTGACGACAGGATTGTTGCGCGGGCCGTTTCCGGGACCGAAATGCCACTGTCGGTCAAGCGATTGCTGGCGCAGGCGCGTGGTCAGGGTGTTCCACCCGAAGCGCAACTGATCGACGGATGGATGGTGGAACCGGTTCACAAACCGGCCCGTGACCTGTGGATCTGGGGCGCGGGGCATGTGGGGCGGGCGCTGGTTGATGTGCTGTCCCCCCTGCCCGATCTGGCAATTACATGGGTGGACACCGGTCCCGAGCGGTTTCCGGATCAGGTCTCGGACAACGTGACTGTGGTGTCGGCGGCGCGGCCTGCCGAATTGGTGCGCCATGCGCCGGTTGAGGCCGAACATCTGATTGCCACCTATTCACATGCAC
>JBPCWT010000205.1:0-5993 GCA_051009255.1 Ruegeria sp.
CCCATATCAGCCACACCCTTTCGTTGAAGGATGTGGTCAAGGGGATGGCTTTGCTGAAAGAACGCAAATCGACGGGCAAGATTATCATCACGCCCTGACGATCAAGCGCGGCGTTTACCCTGCAACCGCCTTGAGCGGCGCGCTGCCAAGCATAAGGAAGCTTTGCCTGACAAGGGCAGCGAGCGACTCGACAACTGCTCCCCTGCCCGCTTCGCCGCCGTACAGGTTGATCATATGCGCCGGCAGTTCTGGCAGCGCCCCACCGGAATCGATCTGTTCAAGATGAGCGGCCTCGGTCCCATCCAGCATTGCGTGAATCGCCAGATCCGCACTAACTGTCGCCTCTATCGTGCGGTCGTTTTCCGTTTCAACGGCCAGTTCCCACGGAATTCCTGCCGCATCCAATGCGCTGATGACTTGGGGGCGGAACATGCAGCGGCGCCCCAGGGCCAATCTTACCGGGCGCTTGCGCCATGCGGACCCACCCGGAGCACCGATCCAACGCAACGGCAATTCGGCAACTGATTCTGCGCCGTCTGCCTTTGTGGCCTCGGTCGTCAGGATCAGGTCACATTCACCGCGCTGGAACATGTCCTTGAGTTGTACCGTGTAAGAAGAAACCAACTGTACCCGAACCCGTGGGAAATCGGCGTTGAAGCGCTGCAAAACTCTTGGAATTGCCGGATAGACAATGTCGTGCGGTACGCCCAGGACAACTTCGCCTTCGTATGCCTGATCTGTCAGGCGGCCGATCACCTCGTCGTTCAGAGCGATCATCCGGCGTGCATAGGCAAGCAATTGATCCCCGGAGGATGTGAGGGCAATGGTTCTTCCGCTTCGGTCCAGCAGTTCAAGCCCTAAAAACTCTTCCAGCCTCTTTAACTGCATAGATACTGCGGACTGTGTCAGGTGCAGAAATCCGGCGGCCCTGGTCACGCCGCCATGATCAGCGACAGCTACAAAAGACCGCAGTGTAGTGATGTCCAGATTTCGCATCTTCACGATTCCTTATGGATCAGTTCATAAACATTCATTTTCATAATGTGTCGGAATGCTCCATATAGATCAAGGAAATTGATTCAAACCGGTCAATTCATCAAATTTACGGAAAGGACGCCTGATATGACACAAGTTGTACTTACAACCCCGAAAAGAAATACACACGCTTTCGGCCCTGCGACATTTAACCGTGTTATTGGCCTTGTCCGCCAGCGCCGCGCACTTGCCAATCTGGATGACCACGCGCTGAACGACATCGGAGTTTCACGCGCCGAAGCCAAAGCCGAGTCAAAGCGGCCTTTCTGGGACGCGCCGGACGCGTGGCGTAAGTAACGGCAGGCACCAGAAATTATTCAAAATGCGGCTTGCAGAGGCGGGCCGCATTATTTGTTGAGAGAAATACTGAGATTTATACTTAAAACTCTTGAAACGTGAGCTACACTTCCCGATATTTGCCAAGAAAGCGGCCCGCTTCGGTGGGGTGCGCGAATGAAATTCAAGGGAGACCCTTATGGCACAATTCGACACAGTCCGGACGGCGGCAGGCGCGCGCGCTGCTGAGATTGACGAGGGCCTGCGCGCCCATATGAACAAGGTCTACGGCACAATGTCCGTGGGCATGCTGATCACTTTTCTTGCGGCGTGGGCCATTTCGGGTCTGGCAATCACAAACGATCCGTCTGGCGCAGCAGCACAGTTGAGCGCGGATACTTACCTGACATCACTTGGGTATTCGATTTATGCCTCGCCGCTGAAGTGGGTGATCATGTTTGCGCCGCTGGCCTTTGTTTTCGGCTTTAGCGCCGCGATCAATCGTATGTCAGCTGCCACTGCACAGCTGGTGTTCTATAGCTTCGCGGCCGTAATGGGCTTGTCTATCAGCTGGATATTCATTGCCTTTACCGGCCAGTCCATCATTCAGGTCTTTCTGATCACCGCGATCGCGTTCGCAGGCCTATCGCTGTACGGCTATACAACCAAGAAAGACCTGTCAGGAATGGGTACTTTCCTGATCATGGGTCTTATCGGCCTGATCGTTGCGATGGTTGTAAACATCTTCCTGGCCTCTTCGGCCATGGCGTTTGCCATCTCGGTAATCGGTGTTCTCATCTTTGCCGGCCTGACCGCGTATGACACGCAGAATATCAAAGCCACCTATCTGCAGATGGCCCACTCGGGCGATCAGGAGTGGTTGGGCAAAGCCGCGATCATGGGCGCGTTGAACCTGTATCTGGACTTTATCAACATGTTCATGTTCCTGCTGCAACTGCTTGGCAGCCGCGAGTAAAGCGCAAGTCTTCCATGGAAAAGGGCGGGTCCGAAACGACCCGCCCTTTTCTATTCGATAGTTGTAATCTGTCGGTCAATTAAGCAGACTGGGCTGGTTTGCGCGATGGTTCTAACAGGCCACAAAAAAACTCCCGCCTTGGCGGCGGGAGTTCCTAATTAGTGAATTGACCTGCGTCAGCTACAGTTCAGCGGCACGGCAAATCCGGAACTCTTGGAAGAAGAACCTTTTCCATAAACCTGTCCGGCGGCAATGCAACCGGTAAAGCGTTCGGTCCGATCGCCGAAAATCGTACCGATCGAATTGTCAACTTTGCTGCCCTGCGGTGCGCGAAGAACACCAAACAATGTTCCGTTCACTTTGACTGTGCTCAGGAACATGCTGGTGCTTCTACCAGAAAGCTGAACTGCGTTGGACGCCGAGCGCCCACCATTGCTGATTGCAACTCCGGCCAACTTGGAAACATCGGTTTCTGTGGATGATACCTGAATAGTTGGGATTGCTGCCAGTTCAGCGGGGACATTTGTGTCTGGTGTGACAAAGGCTGCTGTGCCTTGTACATCGGCGACAGTTCGTGGTTCACCGTCGATTCCGGTAAATCCAACACCTTCGCGGTTCCAGGGATCCTCGCATGCTGAAAGGATCAGAATGGCGGCTACGGGCAATATGATTTTTTTCATGGCGCTCAACATTTTGTGGCGGTTTGCTGAAGCGTAATGGCAGGAGGCACAAAAATTCAAGCCGCCAAATATAAGATTGCATTGAATGCGGATGCGCCGTTGCAACGGACGAAGAGACCCAGCGGGTTGCCCAAGCCATTCTGTTTCGCCGAAAAAATGGTACTTTGCCCTGTCAAACAAGGAGCAAACAAGGAAAAAGGGTCCCGCCAGCGCGAGACCCTTTCAAATAATTCCAGTTCGAAGAAAGATTACTTAATCTTGCCTTCTTTGTACTCGACATGCTTGCGCACAACCGGATCGTACTTACGAACGGTCATTTTCTCGGTCATGGTGCGCGCGTTTTTCTTGGTCACATAGAAGTGGCCCGTACCCGCGGTCGAGTTCAGACGGATCTTGATGGTCGTCGGCTTCGCCATGGTTATCTCCTGCGTCCGAAAAGGCAGGGGCCTTTCGGTTGAATTCCTATGAGCGTGCGCTTTTACCCGTACTGGCAGACGAGTCAACCGGAATCAGCCAGCGTTCGCCACAAATTCCGCCGCAGCGAAAATCTGTAATTCTCACTCAGCATTTGGTCGGTTCACGGTTCTGTGATACTTTGTCAGCAGTCCAATTCAGCAAGAAGTCAAATTCAGGCTCGACGATCGAGGCACCTTGAACAGGCAGGAAGCTCTGACAGCAGAGTTTTTATGCACGAGTTAACTGGGGGCTTACATGACAGAGTGGACCATTCAAGGAGAAGAACTGGCGAATTGCAATTGCAACTTTGGTTGCCCTTGCCAGTTTTCTGTTCTTCCAACGCATGGCAATTGCGAGGCCGTGACCGTTGTTGATATCGAGACCGGACGCTACGGCGACACCAAGCTGGACGGTCTGCGGGCCGCCGGAGTCTATTACTGGCCGGGTCCGATCCACGAAGGAAACGGGCAGATGCAGCTGATTATCGATGACAGCGCCAACGCCGACCAAAGGGCAGCGTTGCAGGCGATCATGACCGGTAAAGACACGGATGAAATGGCCACTTTCTGGTACGTTTACAGCGCCATGGCACCCAACAAGCACGAAACGCTGTACGCCCCGATTGAACTGGATTGGAGCCGTGACGACCGAAAGGGATACGCAAAGGTCAAAGGCGTTTTTGATGTGGAAGTAGGCCCGATTGCACATATCGTTTCCGGTGCGCCGCATCGAGCGTCGATTCAATTGCCGAACGGTTTCGAGTATCGGCATGCCGAGGCGGCCGCGGGGTCGGCCACGACAACCGGCGGCGCCATCAGCCTGACATTCGATACGACGCATGCCCACCTTGCGCATCTGAACATCTCTGGCCACGGCGTACTGGGCGCTTAACTGGGGAACCGTGATGTCTGCGAATAAGAACCCGCCCCAACATGGGGCGGTCGAGCGTTTGTTGCGAAATGACAATGTCATTGTACTGAGCAGCGTATCTCTGATCGTTCTCGGTGCGTCTTGGTACACGATTGCCGGGGTCGGCATGAATATGTCCGCTGTGGACATGACGCGCATGGCAGGACCAATCGGCGAACCGATGGCCATGGGCGGCGGTCTGACATGGGGACTTTCGCATGCCGTTCTGATCTTTCTGATGTGGTGGGTCATGATGATCGCGATGATGACCCCTAGCGCGGCACCAACCATTTTGTTGTACGTGGCACTCAAGCGGATGGGTCCGGACAATGCTCGCGCCACTCGATTAAGCTTGTATTTTCTGGCAGGATATCTTGTCGCATGGGCGCTGTTCAGTATCACTGCAACTGGTGCTCAATGGTGTCTTGAGCTTGTTGGCCTGTCGGACGGGCCCATGATGACGATCCGGTCCAGGCTGTTTGCAGGGATCGTTTTAATTGCCGCTGGCGCTTATCAGCTTTCAAGTTTGAAATCGGCCTGTTTGCGTCATTGCCGAAGCCCGGCGCAATTTCTGGCCGAACATAACCGTCCCGGCGGCCTTGGTGCCTTCCGTACAGGGGCATCACATGGAATGTATTGCCTGGGTTGCTGCTGGGCGCTGATGGCGCTTTTGTTCGTGGGCGGCATCATGAACCTTTACTGGATTATCGGCATCGCCTTGTACGTGGCTGCGGAAAAGCTGTTGCCGAATGCGCGGTGGCTTGTGCCGTTCACGGGGATCGCTCTGATTGCCGTTGGGGTCTGGTTGGCGGTCGACGCCGCCATTTTGAACATCTGAGACAATATCACCCAAGTAAATTTCAAAGCAGGAGGAAACAATGCCACTTTATATCACATACGCGTCATATTCTGGCACAGCTGTGCGTGGAATGTTAAAAAACCCGGAAGATCGCACCGGCCCGGTAAAAGCATTGCTTGATAAGGTCGGAGGCAAACTTGTGGCGTTTTACATGACGACTGGTAGCAACGACGTAGTTGTTATCAGTGAAGCGCCGGACGGAACTGACGCAGTGGCCGTCGGAATGGCCGTTGCAGCGTCCGGAGCGGTGGACAAGATCGAAACCGTTCGCGCGTGGACGGCGGATGATTTCGTAGCTGTGACCAAAAAGGCGGCTGACCTTACCGGAGCGTACACACCGCCCGGAGGGTAAGTCTTGCAAACCTCAGTCCATTCGGAATAGAGGGGGCCGATTTGCGATAGCATTGGTTTTTTTGCAATCCGGGGCGCGGGTTGCCGCCACTGCAATCTCTGAATTGGGTCAGCACCGCGCCCGTTCACCCTCTAGGTGAATGCGAAACTGCCCTTTTTTTGCCTTGTTGTATCGGTAGCCGGAGGAAAAAATACAGCCAAGAGTAAACCAATGGCACCGCGATTAACCCCCCTATTTCTTCTGTTTGTTATGAGTGCATGTGGGGAGTCCATTACGGAAACACCGATCCCCCATGCCTTGGGAGAAACCCACCAGTTCGCAGCAAGCACTGCACCCTCAACACCTGCTACTCCAGGCCAAACTATACATCAGATTTCTCCACTAGAGACACTAACTGTCCAAAGGACCTCTCCAACCACGACGGTTCAAACTTACACATATGGCGCACCG
>JBPCWT010000206.1:0-3600 GCA_051009255.1 Ruegeria sp.
TTTTTCGCAGGTACGCGCGGGTCGGAATGGGCAGAAATTCCTGCTGACCAAACTTCGAAGCATGACAAATGAACGGGATGCATCGGGTGATTTGTTGCCTGATAAGAAACGACAAACGTCTTTTACAAGAATTGTTCGCAGATTGCGCTTGGATGAGGTGCCTCAACTGATATCGATTCTTCGGGGGAACATGGCGCTTATTGGTCCACGGCCTCTGATGCCTGAAACGATCGACGAATTCGGCGAACTTGGTCGACTGCGATGCGCGATACGGCCGGGATTGACTGGATGGGCGCAGGTCAGCGGGAACACCAACCTGAGCAACCCGGAAAAATTGCATCTGGATTTATGGTATGCAGCCCACCGATCTACGGCGTTGGATTTCAGGATCATGGCCGAAACGATTGCCGTGGCAATCAGGGGTGAACACCGACGCGAAGACCGGATCGGGCAGGCAGAACGCTGGGTGACCCACGCTGATCCACAACAGATTCAGGGATCAATGGCATGAGGATCGCATTTGTCGGCGCTGTCGAGGGTTCTCATGTTGCGTTGTCCACGATCTGCGCATCTGGTCATGTCCCCGATCTTGTAATCACATTGCCGTCCGAATTGGCACATCGCCATTCGGATTTCTTCGACCTGTCACCGGTGGCCACGCGGTATGACATTCCGGTGCACTACACCGCCAAAAGCGATTCCGCCGGAACCATACGCGTGCTCAACAGCTTGAAGCCCGATCTGATACTGGTCATCGGCTGGTCGCAGATTTGCGGGGCAGAATTTCGGGCGATTCCGAAAATCGGTTGCATCGGGTTTCACCCCTCGGCACTGCCACGCCTGCGGGGTCGTGGTGTAATTCCGTGGACCGTTCTGCTGGGCGAGCGGGATGTCGGTGCGTCGCTTTTTTGGCTGGGTGAAGGCGCGGATGATGGACCCATTGCCGCGCAGGCCCGCTATGCCGTTGATCCCGAAACGGTGACCGCACGCGAATTGTATGACCGTGCGATGCAGGCACTGACCGGCCTGTTGCCGCAATTGCTGACCCAGATCGCAGCAGGTGATATCCCAGCGGAACCTCAGCCGCCGACCGGGGCAAGCATTTGTGCACGTCGGCGCGCCGAAGATGGGTTGATCGACTGGAATCGTCCCGCCGCTGAAATCCATCGCCTGATCCGCGCTGCGGGCCCGCCCTATCCCGGTGCGTTCTCGCATTCCGCCGGCGGGTCGAAACTCGTCCTGACCGGCGTCCGACACACGCCCATCAATGGATACTACATCGGATTGCCCGGTCAGGTGCAGGCGATCTATGACCATACGTTTACCGTTGCTTGCGGCGATGGGCGATGTCTGGACATAACGGCATGGTCCGGCGCTGATGCGCCCCCTGCCCTGCACTCAAAGCTTGGAAATCAGACATGAGCGGTATCGATATTCTTAGTGCTGACAACGGTCCGGTTCTTGTGGTTGCACCGCACCCGGACGACGAAGTGCTAGGCGTAGGCGGGACGATCGCGCGCCTTTCCGATCAGGGGTGTGAGGTACATGTTGCCATTGTCACTCTGGGACGTGCGCCAAAGTTTACACAAGAGCAGACTAACCGCGTACGGGCCGAGGCGGCTGCAGCCCACGAACATCTGGGTATCGCACACACGCATTGGATGGATTTCCCGGCGGCCGAGCTTGCAGAACACCCGCATAGCGCCGTCAACGCCGCACTGGGCAATCTGGTTCACGAACTGGCGCCTGGGCTGGTGCTGGCCCCACATCCCGGCGACATCCACATGGACCACCAGCTGACATTCCTGTCTACTCTTGTTGCCAGCCGCCCCCATCAGCAAGCCTATCCAACCACAATCGCAGTCTATGAGACCCTGTCCGAAACAAATTGGAATGCGCCCTACCTGACACCGCCTTTTGTCCCCAATGTATTTATCGACATCACGGACACTCTGACCCGCAAACTTGAAGCGTTTCAGATGTTTGCCAGCCAGGTCAAACAGCCGCCGCACGAACGCTCGGTCACAAGCCTTAATGCGTTGGCGACACTGCGCGGGGCAACAGTGCACCGAGAAGCCGCCGAAGGGTTTGTCCTGATCAGATCCGTCTTGTGAAGGAGCGAACCGCGATGCAGCAATGGCCCATTTACGACCAGGAACAGATCGACGCCGTGACCGACGTCCTGCGGTCAGGCAAGGTCAACGCCTGGACGGGGCCGGACGTGCGCGCGTTCGAAGATGAATACAGCGCCTATACCGGTGCTCGCCATGCCATCGCCATGGCAAACGGCACCGTAACATTGGACGCGGCACTTAGGGCGCTGGCCCTGCAACCGGGCGACGAAGTCATCGTCACGCCCCGCAGCTTCATCGCCTCGGCCAGTTCCGTTCAACTTGCTGGCGGAATTCCCGTCTTTGCGGACGTGGACGCTGACAGCCAGAACATCACGCCAGAAACAATTGCGCCGCTGATATCTTCAAAAACACGCGGGATTATCCCTGTTCATCTTGCGGGCTGGCCCTGCGACATGGATAGGATCATGGATTTGGCACAGGCCCATGACCTGTGGGTTATCGAAGACTGTGCACAGGCCCATGGCGCGATGGTCGGCGAACGGCACGTCGGAACCATTGGCGATTTCGGCTCATTCTCTTTCTGCCAGGACAAAATAATGACCACCGGCGGCGAGGGCGGCCTGCTGCTGACAAATGATGACGACCTCTGGTCCAAGGTGTGGAGCTTCAAGGACCATGGTAAAGGGTACGATACCGTTTTCAACCGCAAGCACCCACCAGGTTTCCGGTGGCTGCACGATTCCGGGCCGGGCACGAACCTTCGCATGTCCGGTCCTTCGGCAGCTTTGGGTCGCGTACAATTAAGGCGGCTGAACGATTGGCGCGCGCACCGCGCCGCAAATGCGCGTATTCTGGCCGAAACCATTTCAGAATGCAGCGCGCTGCGTGTTCCCATGCCGCCAGATCACATCACCCACGCCTATTACAGGTTCTACGCCTTCGTCCGCCCCGACGCCTTGGCCTCGGATTGGGATCGTGACAGGATCATCAGCGAGATCACGGCAGCAGGCTTTCCGGCCTTTTCCGGTAGCTGCTCGGAAATCTATCTGGAAGAAACGTTTCGCAAACACGGCCTCGGCCCTGCGCAGCGCCTGCCTTGCGCACGCAAACTCGGCGACACCAGCCTTGCCTTTCTGGTTGATCCGGCGTGGTCTGCGGACGCCATTGAAAGGCTAGCCCTAAAGGTTGCAGAGGTTGTTGATGCTGCAGTTTCGGTACACCCGAAATAGATTGTAATTGCCAATCTATCCGCAAAAACTATTGCCGCCACAAATTCAAAATTCGTGGCGGCATTGTAACAAAATCAATTGCTTAACAGTTTTCTTACCCAATAATCGCGTTTAGGGTCGCGCTGGGGCGCATGATTGCGGCCGTTTTGGCAGCATCCGTGTGGTAATAGCCGCCCAGATCCGCAGGCTTGCCTTGCGCAGCGGCAAATTCGGCCAGGATCTGGTCTTCGTTGTCCGCCAGTTCCTTGGCAACCGGCGCAAACTCGGCGGCCAGATCGGCATCGTCGGACTGCGCG
>JBPCWT010000207.1:0-6429 GCA_051009255.1 Ruegeria sp.
GTTCACAGGAAGAAAGGCTGAGAACACAACTCTCGTCGATGAATGAAGCGGGCACTTCCCTTTTGGACAAGTACAGTTCCGTTCTAGAGGCCTGGGCCCTGAAAGGCGCGGCTGCAGAAGATCTGAAACCCCACACCGACTATGTTCTGGCGCTGAAGGCGGGTGTCCTGAAGACGACCGATTTACAAACCCTGTTTCAGAGCGTTTTGGAATGGATGTTCTCGCGGGACGGTGGAATCGGACTGTTATTTGCGGGATTTGGAATCTTGGCAGCGGTTCTGGTCATGATGCTCTTTGCCCGTGTGGTCCGCCGCTTCACGCAACGCGGATTGGAAAGAGTCCCAACTATTTCCAGAATGTTGAAAAAATTCATTGCGACATCAGTCTATTGGGCGGTGTTCGGTCTTGGGATACTGGTTGTTCTTGCCCTGTTTGGAGTGAATGTTACGCCGCTGTTTGCGGTATTTGGCGGCCTGTCTTTCATTCTTGGTTTTGCGCTGCAGGAAACCTTGGGCAATCTGGCAAGCGGATTGATGATCATGATCCTCAAGCCGTTTGATACTGGTGACTACATCCAGGTCGGTGGATCCTCTGGCGTCGTTGACGAGATGTCCGTGGTGTCGACCAAAATGCGGACATTTGACAATCAGATCATCGTCGTACCGAACAGCAAGATTTGGGGGGACGTGATCACCAATGTCAGCGCCTCGGATGAACGGCGCGTCGATCTGGTGTTTGGCATCGCTTACTCGGACAATGCTGCCGATGCTATTGAAGTTCTTAAAGAACTTGTGGAAAAACACCGACTGTGCCTGACAGCCCCCGAGCCGGAAATCTTTGTCGGTGAATTGGGGGAAAGCTCTGTTAACATTTTTTGCCGGCCATGGGTAAAATCTGACGATTACTGGATCGTCTACTGGGATCTCACCGGGCAAGCCAAAGAGCGGTTTGACGAAGTCGGGATATCAATCCCGTTCCCGCAGCGCGATGTTCATTTGATCCCCGTGGAAGTAGCAAAATCATGAAAACATTTGCGATTTGGCTGATACTGGCGGTTTGCGCGGGCACGGTTGCCTTGGCGCAAGCGGAAGCTCCACAACCACAGCGGGCCGAGGAAATTGATCCTGAATTCATTTCGCCCGTCGTTGTTGATGGCGAAGAGCTGTTCGTTGTTCGGGGTTCCAGTGCCCTACCCGCCACGGAACGCGCGGAAAAGGTCGAAGAGAGACTCATTGAGATTGCCGAGGTATCTGACAAACCCAGCGTCGACCTGCAAATCTCGGACGCGGAATTCGGCAAGCTCATTCGCGTCGATGGCCGCATGGTGACGATTACCACGCAGGCTGACGCAGACCACGAGCAAATGGACATCGAGGTATTGGCAGGTTTACAGGCCGACGCCATCGAAGCATCAATCCTGCAGTACAGGGGCGCGCGGTCCAGCGCGGGGCGTGTGGATAGCGCCGTTGCCGCTGTCGCGTGGACCGTGATATTTGCGCTTGTTTCGTACGGATTTTTTGCCAAGCGACACAGCTTTTTGACGTTTATCCGAGGCAATCTGGAGAAGAGGGCTGAAAGCGTTGAGGAAGCAACCAAATCTATTGTTCGAAGCCGCGCGATTGCCGCAGTAATCGTTTATGCAATCCACATCGTCATGTGGGTCCTGTTCCTGTTCTTCTTCTATTATTACCTGTCGCTGGTGCTGCTGTCTTTTGCTGAAACACAGGCGATCGCCCAGATCTTGCTCAAATATGTCAGCGAGCCGCTGATCAGGGTCATACTGGCCGTTGTTAGCTATTTTCCGAACATGATCAAGCTGTTGATCATTGTGATCGTCGCAAGATTGGCGATACGCGGCCTTGACCTGTTCTTTGACAATGTCGAGAACGGGGCATTTGAACTGAGAGATTTCGAAAACCACTGGATTGCGCCGACAAACATGCTGTTCAGGGCGTTGATCATCGTGGTCTCGTTGGTGTTTGCCTATCCATATATTCCGGGCTCGGATTCTCGTGCGTTTCAGGGTCTGACGATCCTTGCCGGTATCATGGTCTCGCTTGGCTCGAACACCGTTGTATCAAACATGATGGCCGGTCTGTTTGTGATTTACAGACGAAGCACCAATGTTGGCGATCGCATTCGGGTGGGCGACAAAATCGGTGATGTCGTGGAAATCAAACTTATGGAAACGCTCATAAAATCGATCAAGAATGAAATGATCAGTATTCCGAACGCTCAGCTGCTAAATTCCGAGGTTGTGAACTTTTCCCGCAAGGTCGACGGCCGTGGTTTGTTGGTGCACACAACGGTTGGCATCGGATACGAGGAGTCACCGAAAAAGATCAAGGCCATGCTGATTGAAGCGGCAAACCGGACAAGCGGTCTGAGAAAAAGCCCCGAGCCATTTGTTCTGTGGGTGCAGCTTGCCGATTATGCCATTAACTACGAGATCAACGCCTATACGTCGCGTGGTTCCAGCCTGCCAAAAATCATGTCTGACCTGCATGAAAACATCGTTGATGTATTCAATGAGAACGGAACGCAGATTATGACGCCTTCTTACATCGCTGACCCACCAGAGCCCAAAATCTCGACGGTTGAGTGGGATGGAGAGCTAGCTCATCGATCCCAGTAGCATTGGAATCGACGAACGAACCGTGCAACGGACGGCGTTCTTCACGCCATCCAATCTGCATTGGTTCGTGGACTATTTTGATCGGATACGATTGCCGGAGATTCCGGCAATGCTGGTCAGTTTGGGGCAATGGAAGCCACGTCAGATCGCTAGGTATTCTTCCCTTAGCTGCGCACTCTCCAAAACCTCGTTTGCAGTTCCGTCAAAAACAATGCTTCCCGTGTCCATAATGATGGCACGATCGGCCAGTTCAAGCGCCCGAACTGCGTTCTGGTCAACGATTATGGTTGTCATGCCCTGTTGTTTTACGTGAACAAGCGTCTTTTCGATTTCGTCAACGATCACCGGGGCCAAACCTTCGTATGGCTCGTCCAGCAGTAACACCTTGATGTCTCTGGCAAGCGCGCGAGCAATTGAAAGCATCTGTTGTTCGCCACCAGACAAAGTAATGCCTTCCTGCTTGCGGCGCTCTCCCAATCTTGGGAACAACTCGTACAACCGCTCAAGTGACCAGCCGACCGGCGGGGCAATCTGTGCGAGTTGCAGGTTTTCTTCCACTGTAAGGCCAGGGATTATCCGGCGATCTTCCGGCACAAGCCCCAGCCCCGCCGCTGCAGCCTCGTAGCTTGTCATATTGTGCAGCGGTTGGTGATCAAGCCAGATCTCGCCATGCCGCACCTCAGGCTCGCTAACGCGCGCAATGGACCGCAGGGTAGATGTCTTTCCCGCGCCGTTTCGGCCCAGCAAGGCTAGAATTTCACCTTCGTGAACATTAAAGCTGACACCCTGCACGATGAAACTCTCACCGTAATAGGAATGCATGTCCCACACCGATAGAAACGCGGGTGCGGTGCTGGCCCTGTTGGCGTTTTTTGAAAAGTCAGGTGTCTCGTTCATTGCTTTTCCTCACGCAGCCTCGCCCAGATAGGCTTCTCTAACCTTTGGGTTTCCGCGAATGTTTTCCGGTGCGTCTTCGACCAAGGGTGTTCCCTGTGCAAGGACAGTTATCCGTTCGGCAAGGCTGAACACCACGTGCATATCATGTTCGATAATCGCGATTGTAATGTCCCGTTCCTCTTTGATTTGTTTCAGCAAATCAATCGTGTTGTTGGTATCCGCCCGCGCCATGCCAGCGGTCGGCTCGTCCAACAGCAGCAAACGCGGATTCTGACTCAGGCACATGCCGATTTCCAGGCGCCGTTTGTCACCACGCGACAAGGATGCAGAGTGCATGTGCCGTTTGTCTGCCATATTCATCTCTTCAAGCATCGCTTCAGCTTGCTCGACAATTCCCGTTTCGTTTTCAATTGTCTCGTAAGCGTGCATGCGAAAAGAACCATCCCGCATTGCAAAAATCGGGATCAGCATGTTTTCCATTACAGTAAGTTCACCAAATATCTCAGGCGTCTGGAAAACGCGGCTGATACCCATCTGGTTAATCTGATACGGTTCGAGGCCCAGAACAGACGCATTGTTAAACAATACGGTACCGGTGTCCGGCATCAGTTTGCCAACAAGGCAATTCAGCAATGTCGATTTCCCGGCACCATTCGGGCCGATGATCGCGTGCACCGAGTTTTCTTCAATGCTGAGATTTACATCTGATAGTGCCTTCAGACCACCGAAGCGCTTACTTACGTCTTTGACTCTTAAAATCGCCATTTTCGCGCTCCCTTACTCCGCTGGCTCGGTTTTACCCGAATTTGTATCATCCGTTTTCAGCGTCTTGCGTTTGAACACTTTCAGCAGTCTCTGACCACCTTCGACCAGACCGCCGGGCAGATAGATCACGACGAGCATGAACAGTATACCAAGCGTCAGGTGCCAACCCTTACCGATAAAGGGGTGGATTAGGAACACGATGGAATCTTCGATGCCATCCGGCAGAAAGCTGAACCAGCTGTGCAGAACATTGTCGTTAATTTTCGAAAAGATGTTTTCGAAGTACTTGATAAAGCCTGCACCCAGCACCGGGCCAATAAGTGTTCCGGTTCCACCAAGAATGGTCATCAAGACAACCTCGCCAGAGGCAGTCCACTGCATACGCTCTGCCCCAGCAAGCGGATCCATAGCGGCCATCAAACCACCCGCCAATCCGGCATACATTCCCGAGATCACAAACGCAGCGAGTGTATATGGCTTAGAGTTCAGGCCGGTGTAGTTCATCCGCTGTTGATTGGACTTAACCGCCCGCAGCATCATTCCAAAAGGTGACCGGAAATGCGGATCGACAGGTAGAAGACGACCATCATTACCACGGCACACAGATAGTATCCGGCGTTAAAGTCAAAACTCCACGCCCCCAAGTCCCAGGTGTAGGTCGAGCGCATCGGCAATCCAAACAGATGCGGAAGATCTGGCGCACCTGCGCGCTGAAACCACTGCGGATCATCGGCATAGACTTGCAGACCCGTTTCACCATTGGTCAAGTTGAACTTTGGGTTCGACAGAACGGAATAAGCGAGCGCAAAGCTCATTTGAGCAAAAGCCAGCGTCAGGATCGAAAAGTAAATTCCTGATCTTCGCAAGCTGACGAACCCAATCAGCAATGAAAACAGACCTGCTGTCACCACGCTCAGCGCGATTGCCGGAACAACGTTGTAGCTAAGCAGTTTGAACATCCAAACTGCCGAATACGAACCAACGCCCAAAAAGGCCGCGTGACCGAATGACAAGTAGCCCGTCAAACCAAACAGTATGTTAAACCCAATCGCGAAAATTCCGAAGATTACGAAACGCTGCATCAAATCCGGGTAGCCTGCGTTGAATTGCGCCATGGCACTGTCGGATGGAAATGGGTTCAGAATGAACGGCGCCAACAATGTCAAAATTCCGACAATGATGAGCAGGCTGGTGTCTTTTTTATTCAAGCCCAACATTGATTACTCCTCCATCACGCCCTTGCGGCCCATCAGCCCCCGCGGACGGGTCAGCAGAACAATGATGGCAACCAGGTAGATAATGATTTGGTTGATGCCTGGGATTGTGGTCGTGGCCCAGGTCGTTGAAGCAAAGCTTTCAAGGATTCCGAGCAGGAAACCCGCCAGAACAGCACCGGGCAAGGAACCCATGCCTCCGACAACAACGACAACAAAACTCAGAACCAGAAAATCCATTCCCATATGGTAGTTCGGCGGATTGAGCGGCCCGTACATCACGCCGGCAAGCCCTGCCACGGCAGCAGCGATGCCGAACATTATCGTAAATCGTCGGTCGATATTGATACCAAGCAATCCAACAGTTTCGCGGTCTGCCATCCCGGCACGAACAACCATCCCAAATGTGGTGAACTGCAAGAATGAGAATACGGCACCGATGATCGCAACGGCAAAACCGAAATAGACCAACCTCCAGATCGGATAAATGATCGCGTTGGGATCAAAGCCGACCATGATGCCCAGATCGATTGACCCGCTCAGCGCATCTGGCGGCGGTGTCTGGATCGGGTTGGCGCCAAAGAAATACTTGATGATTTCCTGCAATACGATCGCCAGGCCGAATGTCACAAGAATCTGGTCGGCATGTGGTCGCTTGTAGAAGTGCTTGATCAGACCACGCTCCATTGCATAGCCAACAAACAACATGATCGGTATGGCAAACAGAATGGCCAGTGGCACCGACCAATTGATGATTGCCGCGCCAACGTCAGGGCCGAACCAACTTTCTACATAAGGTGTCTGGACCTTAAGTGGCTTACCCAAAAAATCTGTTTGGGTCTCGTCAATAGTTTCGACACTTAGGTTCAGAAGTTTTTGCAAAGTTACGGCGCAAAATGCACCGATCATGAACAAAGC
>JBPCWT010000208.1:0-11698 GCA_051009255.1 Ruegeria sp.
GAATGCAGAGGTCGTTGTTGGGGATGTCGCGGAACGGGCGCGTGTCGGTGATCTGGTTCAACAGGTGTCGTCGAAATTCGGCCCGCCGGACATCGTTGTGCACGCGGCGGGTGTGAATACGCGCGAAGCAGCAGACGATGTGACAGATGAAGGCTGGGATGCAACGATGGCGCTGAATCTGAGCGCGCCATTTTTCCTTAGTCAGGCATTGGTGCCTGCCATGAAAGAGCGCGGCTGGGGCAGAATTGTGAATTTCGCGTCCCTGCAAACCACGCGCGCCTTTCCGGGTGGGATTGCCTATGGCGCGACCAAGGCCGGGATCGGACAATTGACCCGCGCCATGGCAGAGGCCTGGTCACCACACGGAATTACGGCCAATGCAATCGGACCGGGGTTTTTCCCCACCGAACTGACGCAGGCCGTTTTTGACGACCCGGAGCGCGCGGCCCGTAACGCGGCACAAACCTGTGCTCGGCGCAATGGAACAATGGATGATATCGACGGGCCAATTCTGTTTTTGTGCTCGAAGGCGTCGGACTATGTTACGGGTCAGGTCCTCATGGTTGATGGGGGGTTCACCGCGAAATGAAAGCGCTGGTTTACGAAGGTGTTGAGAAAATGGCCTTTCGGGATGTCCCCGATGCCGTTCCGCGCGACAGCGAACACCTGATCCGGATCGAAGCGGCGGGCATATGCGGATCTGACATGCACGCCTATCTGGGCCATGACGCCCGGCGGCCTGCCCCGTTGATACTGGGCCATGAAGCTGCTGGCGTGATTGTCGGCGGGCCACGCGACGGGGACAGGGTCACAATCAACCCATTGGTTTCATGCGGCACTTGTCCGGCGTGCATGTCGCACCGGGAAAACCTGTGCCCCGATCGCCAGATTATATCGATGCCGCCACGCGAAGGCGCGTTTGCGCAATTGGTTGGCATGCCTGAAACCAATCTGGTCGATGTGCCGGATCACGTACCCTTTGCCAAGGCAGCATTGGCCGAACCGCTGGCCGTCAGCTGGCATGCCGTCCGGTTGGGCATCGAGGCGTTGCATCCCGCGATGGAGCGAACCGCGCTGGTAATCGGCGGCGGTGCAATCGGGCTGGCCGCTGCGCTGGCGCTGAAGGCGTTTGGGATTGGCAGGGTCACCATTGTCGAACCCAACGATCTGCGACGGGAATTCCTGCAAAACCTTGAAGGGCTGGATGTCACGGATGCGGTAAGCGGGACCTACGCTGTGGTTGTTGATGCTGTCGGCTATGCAGCGACCCGCGCGACCGCCTCGGCCACCGCGCAGCCGGGCGGCGTGATCGTTCATGTCGGCTTGGGCGAAGACGCTGGTGGGTTGGATGTACGGCGGATGACCTTGCAGGAAATCACATTTATCGGAACTTACACTTACACGGCTGAAGATTTTCGCCAGACCGCGCAGGCGATATTTGATGGCCGGCTGGGAACGCTGGACTGGATCGAAGAACGTGCGCTGGCCGATGGTGCCGGGGCGTTCCGGGAACTTCGGGCGGGCAAGGTGGCGGCTCCAAAGGTCGTTCTTTCACCGTGGGCGTGAACTCGGCAATTACGGAGGCACTTTATGTACAAAACTATTCTTGTCCCAATGGCGCTGGACCACGGCATTTCACAGCACACCCTGCAGGTGGCGCGCGCCCTGACCGGTGGTGAGGGTGAAATCACGGCCCTGCATGTCTATGAAATGCCCCAAGGGTCGGTGAGCGCTTATCTTGACAAGGACGCGGTTGCCGACAGTTTTC
Organism: Ruegeria sp.; assembly: GCA_051009255.1. Lineage (GTDB taxonomy): Bacteria > Pseudomonadota > Alphaproteobacteria > Rhodobacterales > Rhodobacteraceae > Ruegeria. The sequence goes on from JBPCWT010000208.1 coordinate 1,769, forward strand.
AGAACGCCCAGCAATTGCTTGGTGACAAAGTGGCGAATTTGGAAGGGGTCAAGCCTGTCATCGTCAAAGGTCACACCGCACGAACCATTATCGATTATGCTGACGAGAATGGTATCGATTGCATCGTCATCGGGTCGCACAAACCCGGTTTGAGCGACTATTTCCTTGGGTCGACCGCCTCGCGCGTCGTCCGGCATGCATCCTGTGCCGTGCATGTGCATCGCAACACCTAATTCTTCAATCGCGCCCCTTGCGCCCCATTCAGGACTGACAGATCGGATATGAACATAGACAAGAAGATCACGGATGATCTGGCGGCGAACGACATTTCGTTCGTGACCACTGTACCGTGCAAACAGCTGGCTGGCGTTATCGCCGAAATCGACGCCCGTGACGGCATTCATCACGTACCTTCCAACAAGGAAGACGAAGGCATGGGCCTGTGTGCCGGTGCGTGGATGGGCGGCAAACGCCCTGCCATCATCATGCAGAACACCGCAATCGGCGTCACGATCAACACTCTGGCGACGCTGATCCAGTATTATCGCATGCCGCTGCCGATGCTGATATCGTATCGCGGCGAATTGCGAGAGCCGATTGCCTGTCAGGTCGAAATGGCGGTGCACACCAAGGCTCTGCTCGCGCAGCTCAACATCCCGGCCTATCACTTTCATCACCAGTCTGATGTCGAAGAGCTGGACGCAATCCTGAAATACACCTTCATGTGCAACAAGCCGGTCGCCATCCTGACCGATGCAAATTTCTGGGGAGGCTACGGCGACCAATGATCCGTTCTGAAATCCTGAAAGAAATCGCCCCGATCCTGCGTGATCAACTGGTTGTCTGCAATATCGGCATCCCCAGCCAGGAACTGCACGCCATCGACGATCAGCCATCCAATTTCTACATGTTGGGAACAATGGGGCTGGCATCATCCATCGGGCTGGGCCTTGCCCTTGCGCAGCCAAAACCGGTGATCGTGATCGACGGCGACGGGTCCGTGCTGACAAACCTTGGCACATTGCCCACAATCGCCAACAATGTGGCCGATAATTACGTCCTGCTGATTGTCGATAACGGCTCTTACGGCTCGACCGGTGATCAGCCGACCTATGCCGGTCAGAAAACATCGCTGTCCAAGATGGCCGAAGCCGCCGGGTGCGAGCGTGTCATCGAATGCCGGGCAGAAGAGACCGGTCGCGTTCTGCAAGAGGCGCTGGATACCGGTCAGATGACCATCATCGTCAGCAAATGTGAAAGCGGCAACGCTAAGATGCCGCCGATCACCATGGACCCAGTTGTTATCCGCGACCGCTTTATGAAGGCCGTTCAGGCCTGATGCTATCAAGTGGAATTAACTGCACCGAAGACGCCCGCCGCCTTGCGCGGCGGCGTCTGCCCTGGATGGTGTTTGACTATATCGACGGCGCGGCCGGAACCGAAACCGGCGCGGCCCGCAATCGCGCGGCACTGGACAACACGACGCTGCGCCCGCGCATCCTGTGCGATGTCAGCTCAAGGTCTTTGAAAACCACTTTGTTCGGCAAAACCGCCGAACGCCCGTTTGGCATCGCACCGATGGGCATGTGCAATTTGTCAGCACCGGGCGCAGACCTGATGCTGGCGCGTCTGGCCGCGCGGTATTCCGTGCCGCTGGGCGTCTCTACCGTGGCCTCTACGCCGCTGGAAAAGCTCATCGAGGTTGCGCAGGGCAACGCCTGGTTTCAGTTATATGCCAGTGGCGATGGATCGGGCACTGTCAAGCTGGTGGACCGGGTCAGGGATGCTGGCTACGAAACGCTGGTTCTGACGGTGGATGTGCCCGAAGTGGGACGGCGGCCACGGGAACTGCGCCACGGCTTTAGCATGCCGTTTCGCATCGGTCCGCGCCAGTTCGTGGATTTTGCGCTTCATCCGCGCTGGTCGATATCGGCATTGCTGCATGGCAAGCCGCAGATGGCGAATTTCCTGATGGATGGTTACGAGTTTGACCGTGCCGAAAGCCGGGCCCGGACCGATTGGGAAACCCTTGCGCGGCTAAGAGATCAGTGGCCTGGACATCTGGTTGTCAAAGGTGTGCTGGACACTCAGGACGCGCTGGCGCTTAAAGAGGCGGGCGTGGACGCAATTCAGGTCTCCAGCCACGGAGCGCGGCAATTGGACAGCGCACCGGCACCGTTTTCGATGTTGCCGAAAATCCGCGAGGCCGTCGGCGATGATTACCCATTGTTTTACGACAGCGGGCTGCGCTCTGGCGAAGATGCCTTGAAATCTGTGGTGAACGGGGCGGACTTTGTGTTTTTCGGCCGCGTTCTGCAATTTGCGATGGCAGCCAAGGGCGAGGCCGGGCTTAACCAGCTTTGGGATGTTCTGAGCGATGAAATGAGCATAGCTATGGCTCAGATCGGAGCCACGTCGATTGACGAGGCGCGTGACCTTCATCAACCGCAAGCAACAGGATGTTGATCGATTGACAGCCAATCAACGTGGGAAAAGTTTCAAAGCCTTAGATCCGGCTCCAAAACTCTTTCTGCTTTGCGTTTCGATCTTGTCTTAGCTGTCCAGCGTTACAGTGCAGCCTTTGGTCAGCGCCTCCTGCGCGGCAAGGCCGGTTTTTACCGCCCACATGCCATCGCGCAACGAAACTTCGGGCGCTGTGCGCTGACCACGCACAAGGGCAAGGAAGCCTTCGTGCTGATAAAAGGTCGAGCCGTTGTGGTCGCCGGCCTCCAGCAAGCGCGGATCGACGGGGATGTCCTTGGAAACCGGGCCCTTGGGATCTCGGGGGCTGACGATCAACTGGGGAACCGGTGCGTCGCCCAGATGTTCCGGCCAGAAACGGCCCGGCCCCGGAACCAGTGCCTCGATCTTGGCTGCGGGTCCGATGGCAGAGATTTCCTCCTGATACTGCGCACCTTCGGCAAACATGCACAGTTCTAGCATGGCCCGCGCCCCTGACGCGAAATCGACGATAACATAGCCATGGTCCAGAATGTCAGGTGTCTGGCCATCATAGGTTTCGTCCAGATGGTTCACCGCCTGACCGCCGCTTGCCGAAACACGAACCGGATCGGATTTCAGGATCAGGCGCATGAGGTCAAAGAAGTGGCAGCACTTTTCGACAAAGGTGCCGCCGGTATTGCGGTTGAAGCGGTTCCAGTTTCCGACCTTTTCAAGAAAGGGAAAACGGTGTTCGCGAATGGTCAGCATACGGACGCCGCCGCGTGTTGCCTCGGCCTCGGCGATCAGGGCCGTGATTGGCGGCATGTAGCGATACTCCATCGCGACCCAGATCGGCTGAGGATATGTCTTTTCAATCTCGATCAGACGCTCGGCATCCGACGGGTCGGTGAAAACGGGCTTTTCGACCAACAGGGGCAAGGGGCGTGTCGAGGCGATTTCGCAAATCTGATCGACATGCAAGTTGTTGGGGCTGGTAATGATGATGCAATCCAGGTCTTCAATTGCCAGCAGGTCCGAGATCGAGGAAACCATCTGCGCCTCGGCGGCAATGGCCTGCGCCGCATTGGCCATGTCGGGATCGGGTTCGAAAATCCCGGCGACCCGTGTGCCTTGCAGTAATGCGATATTGCGAAGGTGTTCTTGCCCCATCATGCCGCATCCGACCAGCCCGTAGTTGATGGTCCGGTTCATGTGTATTTCCTCTTTCGGTTATTTCAGGCGTTGTACGTAATTGGCCCGATCGGCGTCGAACCACGTTTTTGAGAACTCGACAGGATCGGCGGTTTCCGACCAGCTGAATCGCTCGATGTATCCGACCGTTTCCCCGGCGGGTTTGGTGAAGTCGGTTGGTGTCCAGTCTGGCAGCGTACCCACCGAAACCCTGTCTTCTGCCCGCGTGATCCAGAACCCAAGCTGGTGCTGATAATAGCGGTACAGCGAATCCGACAGCAGGTGTTTTTCGATTCGTCCCGCTGATTCGTCGAGCCAGATTTCCTCGACCGCGATAATTGTGTCATTCAGGTAGCGCGTTCTGCGTACCCGTGACCCCATGTCCGACCGGCCAAAGCGCGGCAGGTTGGCGGGCTTGCGCACAAAGTCAACCGACAGGATATCGGCGCGGGGCAACCCCCCGCCCTGGGGCAATTCCAGCCGGAACATGGCATAGACGCTGTTCTGGGTTCCGGTTTCACGCACATAATTTCCAGAGCCCTGAATACGCTCTAGTATCCCCTTTTTCTCAAGCTCGGCGAGCGATTTCCTGAGTGTTCCAACCGACACCTGCAGCTCTGCCGCCATGTCGCGTTCGGGTGGCAGGCGCTCTCCGTCTATCAGGCGTCCTGCAGCGATGTCGCGGATCAGAAGTTCCGCGATCTGCACATAGATCGGCAGGGCGTTGGGGTTTCTTCGGGAAGATGACACGGGGTGGTTCACTGGGTCGCAGGAAAAATTGATACACTATTGATCTACATCATTGTGGTTGCTACGCAAGAGGAAAGTAAAGCCAGCTCGGAGCAAGAATCAGATGACCGTCGTCCCCATCACATCACCCAATCTGGATGCGGCTGAAGTTTCGTGGTTCGCGGCTCTTTGTTCGGATGATTATCAGTTTCTGGGTGTGCCCGACGGCGATCTGCGGTCCAGCTGGGACCACTGCTCGGATATTGTCAAGGAAGCCGAAGCACAAGGATTCAGAAACATTCTGTGCCCGTCCTCTTATCAGGTCGGTCAGGACACGCTGAGCTTTGTCGCGGGTTGTGCGCCGATTACCGAAAAGATCAACCTGCTGGCCGCCGTGCGTTGCGGTGAGATGCAGCCGATCATGCTGGCACGGACCCTTGCCACGCTGGATCACATGCTGAAGGGTCGTTTGACCGTCAACATCATCTCGTCGGATTTTCCGGGCGAAAAGGCGGAAAGTTCGTTCCGTTATCAACGGTCCCGCGAAGTGGTCGAGATACTGAAACAGGCGTGGACGCAGGACGAAATCAACCATGCCGGAGAGGTTTACAACTTTTCCGGGCTGACCACCGATCCGGTCAAACCGTATCAGACAGGTGGTCCCCTGCTCTATTTCGGTGGCTACTCTCCGGACGCGCTGAAACTGTGCGGCCAGCATTGTGACGTTTACCTGATGTGGCCCGAAACCAAGGATCAGCTGGCGGGCCGGATGCAGGCCGTTCATGCGGTTGCGGACGAGTATGGGCGCACCCTGGATTATGGTTTGCGCGTTCACATGATCGTTCGCGACACCGAGGCCGAAGCGCAGGAATACGCGGATTACATCGTGTCAAAGTTGGACGATGATTATGGCCGCGCCATTCGGGAACGCGCGTTGGATGCGACATCTCTGGGTGTAGCGCATCAATCGAAGAACCGTGATCTGGCGGACGAGTACGGATATGTCGAACCCGGCCTATGGACGGGTGTCGGGCGGGCCCGTTCGGGTTGCGGCGCGGCGCTTGTCGGATCGACCGATCAGGTTATGTCGAAGATCGAAGAATACCAAAAGATGGGCATCCGGGCCTTTGTCTTTTCGGGCTATCCGCATCTGGAAGAAGCCCGCCATTTCGGCGCCCGCATCCTGCCCAACATGAAAACCTGCTCTCTTCCCGAAGAATATGGAAGAGTTCCTGCTGACACACCGGCGACACCGCTGGGCAACGGAGTTCGCCGCTGATGCAACGTATCAAGCTATCAGAATCGCTGGAAGTGAGCCGCCTTGTTTATGGCATGTGGCGGCTGGGCGACGACAGCGACACCTCGGCGTCGCATGTCGAGGCGAAAATTCAGGCCTGTCTGGATCAGGGCATAACGACATTCGATCAGGCCGATATTTATGGCGATTACGGTGCCGAAGCCGTGTTGGGTGGTGCCTTGCGTGCCAATCCGGGCATTCGGCAAAAGATGGAAATCGTCACCAAATGCGACATCGTTGCGCCGTGCGGCCGTTATGCTGATGCCAAGGTCAAACATTATGACACGTCGCGGGCCCATATCCTGAAATCGGTGGAAACGTCGCTGACGGAAATGGCTGTCGATCATATCGACCTGTTGCTGATCCACCGGCCAGACCCCTTGATGGATCATCATGAAACCGGTGCCGCGCTGGACGAGGTTGTCGCCAGCGGCAAGGTTCGGGCGGTGGGCGTTTCAAACTTTCGCCCGTGGGACTGGCAACTGCTGCAATCCGCAATGAAGTCGAAACTGGTCACCAACCAGATCGAAATCTCGCTGTCCGAGGTCACCCCGTTCACCAATGGCGATCTGGCGTTTCACAAACAGCATGGTCATCATGTGATGGCATGGTCGCCCCTGGGCGGCGGATCGGTGATGACAGGCAGTTCGGCGGTTGGCGCCGTGGCGGATGAAGTCGCGGCAGAGTTCGGCGTTGACCGGGCAGCGGTGGCGGTTGCATTCCTGCTGGCCCACCCGTCAGGGATTCTGCCTGTTCTTGGAACCAACAACCTGGAACGTATCAAGCGCATCTCGGACGCGATGAAAGTGAATCTGGACCGCGAAACCTGGTATCGCCTGTACGAATCGGCGCTGGGGCACGAGGTGCCCTGATGAACGCGATCTCGAAGAACATGGCGCATACCTTTGTTCCTCATAAGGACGACACCCGAACGCTGCGGGACGCGTTTGGCCGCTTTGCCACAGGCGTAACCATCGTGACCTGCGACAGCGAAGACGGCCCGATTTGCATCACGGCGAACAGCTTTTCCTCGTTGTCTCTGGACCCTCCGCTGGTGATGTGGGCAGGTGACCGGAATTCGCGCCGGTTCCCTTATTTTCACAAGGCCGGGCATTTCACAGTTCATGTGTTGTCTGCGGATCAGGCCGAGCTTTGTTTTGGCTGTTCAAAGGATGCGCATGCCCTTCGGGAGATCAGGCACGACCGTTGTGCAAACGGAACGCCGTTGCTGCCGGGGTGCCTGGCGCGGTTCGAGTGTGAACAACATTCGTATCACGATGCCGGAGATCACGTTATTGTGGTAGGCAAGGTGTTGCGGGTCAGCATGGGAGACGGAGACGCGCTGACCTTTTATGCCGGAAAACTTGGCCAATTCGCGCACCCATAAGCGCGTTTTAATTACTGCGGGGCAAAACCCGCAGCTTTGATAGGGAGGATCCGCATGGGCGGATTGACATCGGTGCTTGCGCCGATTGCATTCGTGAATGAAAACGTGCTGCGTTTTGGCCGCGCGGTCGGAATTGTTGCGATTGCGCTGATGGTAATCGCGATCCTCATTCAGGTATTCTGCCGGTACGTGCTGGGCAACGCCCTGCCCTGGCCGGACGAGGCGGCCCGGTTCTGTATGCTGTGGATGACGGGGCTGATGGCCCCGACAGCGTTTCGGCGCGGCGGGTTTGTTGCCATTGACATGTTGCAGCGTTTCCTGCCGCTTATTATCGGGCAGGCGCTGAACATCTTTCTGTTGCTGATATCGCTGTTGGTGCTGGTGGTTGCCGTATCAATTGGCTGGTCCGAGGTTACAGGCTTTGGCGGTAAGTTCGCGACGGCGGCCTTGTATCTGCCGACATCGTTTGGCTTTGACGAATGGTATCGCATCCCGCGCAGTTGGATGATGGCCTCGTTGCTGGTGGGGATCGTTCTGCTGATTTCGGTCAATGTCGAGCTGATCCTGCGCTCGGTCATCACAATGGCGGGCGGTGGTCACCTGCTGCCGGAAATTCCTGACGCAGCTGTGGGGGCTGAATAATGCTGATTTGGTTCCTGCCGACTTTCCTGATCTTTCTGCTGATCGGTCTGCCTGTGTTTTTCGCGCTGTTGGCGGCACCGGGCATCCTGTTATGGCTGAATGGTCAGACAAACGACATCACGCTGTTGTATCGCAATGTCTATAACGGCATGGACAGCTTTCCGCTGATGGCTATCCCGTTTTTCATGCTGGCCGGTGAGTTGATGAACCGAGGCGGCATCACAATGCGGCTGGTGGAATTCAGTCAAGCGCTGATGGGCCATCTGCGCGGTGGTCTGGCGTATGTCAATGTCCTCAGCTCGATCCTGTTCGCGGGTTTGTCCGGGTCGGCTGTCGCCGATACGTCGGCGCTTGGTTCGATGCTGATACCGGCGATGGAAAAACAGGGCTATACCCGCCGTTTCAGTGCCGCGATCACGGCGGCGAGTTCCGTCATCGGGCCTATTATCCCGCCCTCGGGCATCATGATCATCTATGCCTATGTCATGGGAGAAAGCGTGGCAGCGTTGTTTCTTGCGGGCATTGTGCCGGGTATTCTGGTGGGTGTCGGGCTGATGCTGATGATCAAGTTCATGGCGGATCGCTATGATTTTCCGGTTGCCAGCCGCAAATACACCTGGAGCGAGCGCAGGCAGGCCAGCCTGAAGGCATTCTTTCCGCTGTTGACGCCCGTGATCATTCTGGGCGGCATTCTGGGTGGTATCTTTACCCCGACCGAGGCGGCGGCGGTTGCTGTTGGTTACGCTTTCATCATCGGCTTTTTCGTTTTGCGTAGTATATCGTTGAAAGACGTGCCCGAGGTTCTGAGCAATGCCGGGATGACATCAGCGGTTGTTCTGCTGCTGGTTGGGGCAGCGATGGCGTTCAAAACCGTCGTCAGCCTGAGCCATGCGCCGGAACAGCTGGCATCGCTGATCCTAAGCTTGTCCGAAAACCCGCTGGTTCTGTTGTTCCTGATCAACCTGCTGCTGTTCGTCGTGGGGATGTTTTTGGACGCCGGACCTGCCATTATCATTCTTGGCCCGATCCTGGCACCGATTTTCACCAGCCTTGGCGTGGACCCGATCCACTTTGCCATCATCATGAGCGTCAATCTGACCGTCGGTCTGGCAACGCCACCGATGGGGCTTGTGCTGTTCGTGGCTGCCGCGGTTTCGCGCGAAAGAGTGGAAACCATCGCCCGCGCTATCCTGCCGTTCCTGGCAGTCGAAATCGCGGTGATCTTTTTAATAACCTACGTCCCGGCAATATCCATGACGATCCCGCGGATAACGGGATTTGCAAACTGAACTGAGTATCACAGGAGGAAACGCATGCTCAGAAACTTTATGAAAACCGCAGTGGTGGCGACATCACTGGTGGCAACGTCGGCCATCGCGGCGGCGGCGGCGGATTTTACGCTGCGCGCAACGGCGAATTCGAATGAAAACGACGAGGACTATGATGGTCTGGTCGTCTTCAAGAACTTTGTCGAGAACGCGTCGAACGGCGCTATCGAGGTTGAGCTGTTCATCGGTACTCAGCTTTGCTCGAACGGTGCGGAATGTCTGCAGGGTGTGGCGGACGGCACCATCGACATTTACATTTCGACCTCGGGCGGTGCGTCGGGCATTTTCCCCTATGTTCAGGTGCTTGATCTGCCTTACCTGATGGCGGATGACCGCGTGGCAGAGCACGTTCTGTCAGGCGATTTCAGCCGCAAGGTACGCGACATGGCGCTGGAAGATTCCGGCGGCGCAATTCGCCTGATGACCATCGGCAACACGGGCGGCTGGCGCAACTTTGCCAACACGCAGCGCCGAGTGGCAGAGCCCGCCGATATGGAAGGCCTGAAGATTCGCACCGTGGTTGCGGACCTGCCGCAAGAGTTGGTCAAAGCTCTGGGCGCGTCGCCGACGCCGATCCCGTGGCCTGAATTGTTCACCAGCTTTCAAACCGGTGTGGTCGAAGGGTCCAAGAACGGCATCACCGACATCATGGGCATGAAATTCCCCGATGCCGGTCTGCAGTATGTCACGTTGGACGGACACGCCTATATGGGTGCGCTGTGGTGGATGAACAACGCCAAGTTCCAAGAGATGCCAGAAGAGATGCGCCGCGTCGTTGTCGATGGCTTCTATGCGCTGCAGCAGGCGACCTTTGCCTCGCCCAAGCGCAAGTCGATTCAGGCCTATGAGGATTTTGTCGCCGGTGGTGGTGACCTCTATGTCCTGACACCTGACCAGAAGGCCGCGTTCAAGGA
>JBPCWT010000209.1:0-3779 GCA_051009255.1 Ruegeria sp.
AAAAAGCTCCCCAAGGAAGAACGCTATGGCCCGGAAATGACAGCCGAGCAGGTTTTCTCACGTTTGGCAGGGACATGGACATACTGGGGTTGGAAAGGTGGTTACTTCGATACCGAAGATGATGCCCGCACCTACTATGATGAGTTGTGCTACATGCTAGCCACCCAGAAAGTCGCACCCAACTCTCCGCAGTGGTTCAATACGGGCCTCTTCTGGGCCTATGGAATTGATGGCCCAGCGCAGGGGCACTATTACGTTGATTTCGAGACTGGCAAGCTGACGAAATCGAAATCGTCCTATGAGCACCCGCAGCCACATGCCTGTTTCATTCAGTCGGTCGGCGATGATCTCGTCAATGACGGTGGCATTATGGATCTTTGGGTGCGTGAGGCGCGCCTGTTCAAATATGGATCGGGTACCGGATCTAACTTCTCAATGATCCGTGGAGAAAATGAACCACTGTCCGGTGGTGGAAAGTCTTCAGGTCTGATGTCCTTCCTCAAGATCGGTGACCGCGCCGCCGGGGCCATCAAATCCGGTGGCACCACCCGCCGTGCCGCCAAAATGGTGGTCGTGGATATCGACCACCCGGATATCGAAGACTATATCGACTGGAAGGTGACAGAAGAGCAGAAGGTGGCTGCCATTGTGACCGGTTCAAAGCTCGTGTCTCGCCATATGACTGCCATTATGAAGGCGTGCATCAATTGCGAAGGCCCCGGCGATACCTGTTTTGACCCGAAGATGAACCCGGCTCTGAAACGTGAAATCCGAGCTGCCAAAAAGAATGCGGTGCCGGAAAACTATATCTACCGCGTGATCCAGCTGGCAAAACAAGGTTATACGGATATTAAATTCCCCGTTTACAACACCGACTGGGATTCAGATGCCTATCTGACCGTGTCCGGCCAGAATTCAAACAATTCGGTCTCGATCAAGGACGAATTCCTGCGTGCGGTCGAAAATGACGAAGACTGGGACCTGATTGCCCGCAAGGATGGCACCGTGTCCAAAACCGTGCGTGCCCGCGACCTGTGGGACAAGATCGGCAATGCAGCCTGGCAGTCCGCTGATCCTGGCCTGCATTACAACACTACCATGAACGACTGGCACACCTGCCCGCAGGCTGGCCCAATTCGCGGTTCCAACCCGTGTTCCGAGTACATGTTCCTGGACGATACCGCCTGTAATCTGGCCTCGCTCAATCTGTTGCAGTTCCGGCGCGACGACAAGAGCTTCGATGTTGAAGCCTATGAACATGCCTGTCGTCTTTGGATGATGGTATTAGAAATCTCGGTTCTGATGGCACAATTCCCGTCAAAGGAAATTGCCAAACTCTCCTATGACTACCGTACCACCGGCCTCGGCTTTGCCAATATTGGTGGCCTGCTGATGACCGCTGGAATTCCTTACGACAGCGATGAAGGTCGCGCCGTATGCGGAGCGATCACCGCGATCATGACCGGCATCTGCTATGAAACCTCTGCCGAAATGGCGAAGGAGCTTGGCCCCTTCCCTGGCTATGAACCGAACAAACAGGCCATGGCGCGTGTGATGCGCAACCATCGCAATGCCGCCCACGGCAATGCTGAGGGGTATGAAGAACTTTCCGTCAATCCATTGCCGCTGGACCATGCGGCGCTCGAAGGCAAGGAACTGTGGGCTGGTCTTTCTGATCACGCCAGATCGGCGTGGGACCGCGCCGTTGAACTGGGCGAGCAGCACGGCTATCGCAATGCGCAGGCCACGGTTGTTGCCCCTACCGGAACTATCGGTCTGGTAATGGACTGCGATACCACCGGCATCGAACCAGATTTTGCTCTTGTCAAGTTCAAGAAATTGGCCGGTGGTGGCTATTTCAAGATCATCAACCGGGCCGTACCTGAAGCCTTGCAGAAGCTTGGCTATGACGAAGACGCCATTGCCCATATGATCAGCTACGCGGTGGGCCACGGCACGCTGAAAGGCTCCAATGCCATTTCCCACGGAGCGCTTGAGGAAAAAGGCTTCACCAAAACCCAGATCGATACGATCGAGGAAGGCCTGGCTCAGGCCTTTGACATCAAGTTTGCCTTCAACAAATGGTCACTCGGCGAAGAGTTCTGCCGTGACACTCTGGGCTTTTCAGACGAGCAGCTCGATGACATGAGCTTCGACATGCTGAGTGCTCTTGGTTTTAGCAAGGATGAGATCCAGGCTGCCAATATCTATTGTTGCGGTGCCATGACGCTGGAAGGTGCACCCGGGCTGAAAGACGAACATCTTCCCGTCTTTGACTGTGCCACTCCCTGTGGCCGCATTGGCACCCGGTCGCTTTCAACAGAAAGCCATATCCGCATGATGGCGGCGGCCCAGCCCTTCATCTCGGGCGCCATTTCAAAAACCATCAACATGCCCAATGACGCCGCGGTGGAAGACTGCACGGCCGCCTACATGCTGTCATGGAAACTCGGATTGAAGGCCAACGCCCTCTATCGTGATGGCTCCAAACTCTCTCAGCCGCTCAACGCATCGCTGATCGAAGACGAGGCCGACGAAGACGACGAGGCACTCGATAATCTCATCGAGGCTCCGGCCACGGCCCGCGCTGCCGTCACATCGGAAAGGATCGTTGAGAAAATTGTCGAGCGCGTGGTCGAAGTCCGCAAGCGACAGAAACTCCCCAACCGCCGCAAAGGCTACACCCAGAAGGCTGTGGTCGGTGGCCACAAGGTCTATCTGCGCACCGGTGAGATGGATGACGGAACACTGGGCGAAATCTTCATCGACATGCACAAGGAAGGTGCCGCCTTCCGCGCCATGATGAACAATTTCGCCATCGCAATTTCGCTTGGCCTGCAATATGGCGTGCCGCTGGACGAATATGTGGAGGCCTTCACCTTCACCAAATTCGAGCCCGCAGGCATTGTCATGGGCAATGACGCAATCAAGAACGCTACCTCAATCCTCGACTATGTCTTCCGCGAACTGGCGGTCTCCTATCTTGACCGCCACGACCTCGCCCATGTGGACACGTCCGACTTTGCTTCCACCGCGCTCGGCAAGGGCGTGCAGGAAGGCAAGGCGGAAGCCGTGTCCCGCGGCCTGACCCGCGGTTCGAAACTGCAGGTCGTGGAAACGAAAAGCGTTGGCAACGAGCCCGCCGGTTCACTCGGCGGCGGCGGCGGCGGCGGTGGTTCTTCCTCCCAATCCACCAACCCCGCCCTCGTCTCGGCCATCGCTTCAGGCAGCGGCGGCTCGGGTATCGCCGCCGCCGCCGCAGTGGCCGCTTCCCCGATCGCCGACCAGCAGGATGCCGTCCAGGCCTATGCCGATGAAGCCACAGCCTTCAAACGCGACTATGAGGAAAACACCCGCACAACAATCGAGCAAGGCGAAGTGGCCGCCGCCCCGACGCCAACCAAAGGCCAGCGCCGGGCCATGGCCCAGATGCAGGGCTATGAAGGCGAACCGTGCCCCGAATGCCAGAATTTTACGCTGGTGCGGAATGGAACATGCATGAAGTGTGACTCCTGTGGTTCGACAACGGGGTGTAGTTAGCGGCGAGAATTAAGGTTTGCGCGGGTTTATGCTTGCGCGGGTTTAGGTTTTCGCTCGCGCTGTCGGGCTCCGGCACGTTTGTTAAGGTTTGCGCTCACGCAGGCGGTTTCACCGCCGCTCCGCGGGGGCGCTGGCGCGGCCCGCTCTTCGCGGCCTGATACGGAACCTCCGCATCTTGCCGTGAGTCGCGGGTTTTTGTTTGCGCTCACGCAGACGGCTGCGCCGTCGCTCCGCGGGGG
>JBPCWT010000210.1:0-15521 GCA_051009255.1 Ruegeria sp.
GCACCGCCGAACAGGCCGATCTTGCCGCCCTTGGTATAGGGGGCCAGCAGGTCAACAACCTTGATCCCGGTGGTCAGGATTTCCATGTCGGTCGACTGTTCGGAGAAGTCCGGCGCATCACCGTGGATGGCGCGGGTTTCCTTGGTTTCGATCGGTCCTTTTTCGTCAACCGCATCACCGGTCACGTTCATGATCCGGCCCAGCGTTGCGGTGCCAACCGGCACGGCGATGGGTTCGCCGGTATCCGTGACGTCTGCTCCGCGAACCAGACCTTCGGTCGCGTCCATCGCGATGGTGCGGACGGTATTTTCACCCAGGTGCTGGGCAACTTCCAGTACTAGGCGCTTGCCGTTGTTTTCGGTTTCCAGCGCGTTCAGAATTTCAGGCAGCTGATCTTCGAAGTGCACGTCGACAACGGCCCCGATGATCTGTGTGACTTTGCCTTTTGCATTCGCCATGTTTCGTCTCCGGTTTGTCTCTACAGCGCTTCGGCGCCGGAAATAATTTCAATCAGCTCGTTGGTAATCACGGCCTGACGCGAACGGTTGAACTGGATCGTCAGCTTGTCGATCATGTCACCCGCGTTGCGTGTCGCATTGTCCATTGCGGACATCCGAGCACCCTGTTCAGAGGCCCCGTTTTCAAGCAGAGCCGAAAAGATCGCCGTAGCAACTCCCTTGGGCAGCAGATCGGCCAGAATGGCCTCTTCGCTGGGCTCGTAATCGAAAATGGCACCGCTATCGTCATCCTCGGTGCTCTCGAACGAGGCCGGGATGATTTGTTGTGCCGTAGGGATCTGGGTCACGACGTTCTGGAACTTTGAGTAAAAGATCGTTGCAACGTCGAACTCTTCCCCATCGAAACGGGACAGGATGTCTTTTGCGATGTCCTGCGCGTTGGCATAGCCCAAACGCTTGACCTCGCTCAGGTCGATATGTCCAACGAACAGATCGCCAAAATCACGCTTCAGCGCGTCGTGGCCCTTTTTCCCAACGGTCAGTATCTTGACTGTTTTTCCCTGGCCGCGCAGCTCACCCGCTTTGGCGCGGGCCAGCTTGGCGATGTTCGAGTTAAAGCCGCCGCAGAGACCGCGTTCGGCTGTCAGGACAACCAGCAGATGAACATCATCGCTGCCCGTACCACGCAGCAGCTTGGGGGCGCTGTCGCTCCCCCCGACCGATGCCGCCAGCCCCGCCATCACGGCGTTGAACCGTTCGGCATAGGGACGCGAGGCTTCGGCAGATTCCTGGGCGCGGCGCAACTTTGCGGCCGCGACCATCTGCATGGCCTTGGTGATCTTGCGGGTCGATTTGACCGACTCGATCCTGTTTTTAAGGTCCTTAAGATTTGGCATATGCCCGCCTCTCCCTTAAGCGAAGGTTGCGGCGTATTCGTCCAGCGCAGCCTTGATCTTGTCGGACGCATCACCCTTGATCTTGGGATCTTCGTCCGTGATCCACTTGAGCAGGTCCGCGTGCTTGCCGCGCAGGTGCGCCAGCAGGCCAGCCTCATAGCGGCCAACATCAGCAACCTCGACAGAGTCGAGATAGCCGTTGGTGCCAGCAAAGATGACGCACACGATTTCCGCATTGGTCAACGGCGAATACTGCGGCTGCTTCATCAGTTCGGTCAGGCGCGCACCACGGCTCAGCAGCTGCTGAGTTGCGGCATCCAGATCCGAACCAAACTGCGCAAACGCCGCCATTTCGCGGTACTGCGCCAGTTCCAGCTTAACCGGACCGGCAACCGACTTCATCGAGTCGGTCTGAGCCGAAGAGCCCACACGCGAAACAGACAAACCAGTGTTCACGGCGGGGCGGATGCCCTGATAGAACAGTTCGGTTTCAAGGAAGATCTGGCCGTCCGTGATCGAAATCACGTTGGTCGGAATAAAGGCCGAAACGTCACCACCCTGGGTTTCGATAACCGGCAGCGCTGTCAGCGAACCTGCACCGAAATCTTCGTTCAGCTTCGCCGAACGCTCCAGCAAGCGCGAGTGAAGGTAGAAAACATCACCCGGATACGCTTCGCGGCCCGGTGGGCGGCGCAGCAGCAGCGACATCTGACGATAAGATACGGCCTGCTTGGACAGGTCATCATAAATGATCAGTGCGTGGCGGCCATTGTCGCGGAAAAATTCGGCCATTGCCGTAGCGGCATAGGGTGCCAGGAATTGCATCGGTGCCGGGTCGGACGCGGTAGCAGCCACAACGATCGAGTAATCAATCGCGCCGGATTCTTCCAGTTTCTTCACCAGCTGGGCAACGGTCGAGCGCTTTTGGCCAATCGCAACATACACGCAATACAATTTCTTGGATTCGTCATCGCCAGCAGCGTCGTTATAGACTTTCTGGTTCAGGATCGCGTCCAAAGCCACAGCAGTTTTACCGGTCTGACGGTCACCGATGATCAGCTCTCGCTGGCCACGGCCAATCGGGATCATCGCGTCAACCGATTTCAGGCCTGTCGCCATCGGCTCGTGCACCGACTTACGCGGGATAATGCCAGGTGCCTTGACGTCCGCGACACCGCGCTTGGATGCGTTGATCGGGCCTTTGCCGTCCAGCGGGTTACCCAAGCCATCGACAACACGACCCAGCAGTTCGTCCCCAATCGGAACGTCCACGATCGAGTTCGTGCGCTTGACGGTGTCGCCTTCTTTAATGTCACGGTCCGAACCAAAGATAACGACGCCAACGTTGTCGCTTTCAAGGTTCAGCGCCATGCCCATGATGCCGCCCGGGAACTCGACCATTTCACCGGCCTGTACATTATCGAGGCCATATACACGGGCAATCCCGTCACCGACACTCAGGACGCGGCCGATCTCGGCCACTTCGGCTTCCTGACCAAAATTTTTGATCTGGTCCTTCAGGATTGCAGAAATCTCTGCAGCTTGGATTCCCATTTATCCGACCTCTTTCATTGCATTCTGTAGGGAGTTGAGCTTGGAGCGGATCGAGCTGTCGATCATCTTTGAGCCCACTTTAACGACAAGACCGCCGATGAGGCTTTCATCAACGGTCGCATTGATAGTCACGGTCTTGCCCACACGCTCGGACAGCGTTTTGGACAGTTTGTCCAGTTGGGTCTTGGTCAGCGCCTTGGCCGATGCAACATCGGCTGTCACTTCGCCACGTTCCTCTGCCAGCATATCGCGCAGGACCTGAACCAATTGCGGTACCACGAACAGGCGGCGCTTTTGCGCCATCAGGCCCAGAGTGTTGCGCAGGATGGCATGCAGTCCCATCTTGTCAGCGATTGCCGTAATGGCTGCTTCCTGTTCAGAACGCGAAACCAGCGGCGACGAAATCAAGTCGCGCAGTTCCGGGCTTTCGCCCAATGCTGCTGACAGATCATTGATACCGGATTCCAAACCCGAAA
Organism: Ruegeria sp.; assembly: GCA_051009255.1. Classification (GTDB taxonomy): domain Bacteria; phylum Pseudomonadota; class Alphaproteobacteria; order Rhodobacterales; family Rhodobacteraceae; genus Ruegeria. The sequence continues at coordinate 3,385 of JBPCWT010000210.1, forward strand.
GATCGTTGTTCTCTTTTGCGATCTCAAAAATCGCGGTGGCATAGCGCTCGGCAATGCCTGTCGAAATCGAAGCTGGTTCGGACACGTCCACCCTTCCGATACTTTAGGCCCCGAAGACGCGCTGCAGCGACCAACCCGGGGGCGTGAAGAAGCCCCGCCCAATAGGCAGGGGATCAAAATCAACGGGGATGTAGCAGAGCCTATCCAACGTCGCAATAACATATAGCGGTAACGGTTTTATCCACAAAACGTTTGATTTCATACACTTACGCAAAGTGCGACCCTTTATACCGCCCAAATCGAACGAAAAATGTCACCGACTTTTACGTTTTTGCGATTCCTGCGGGCCATTTAGCCCGAATTTCCGGGTCAGAGCAGGCTATCAAATCTATCCAACGCGCGCTGGCTTCAGCAGTCCATCCAGCGCTTTGATCGGGCGTCGTTCCATATCTTTGGTAACATTTCCGCTCGGTGGACGGATCAGTTTGCTGGCTTCGACCATCAAAACACCCCCCGCCATGACGGTAGGCATTTTTTGCCCGGTTTTTTCGATCAGGTTCCCCGATTTCAACCAGAACCGGCGGAAGGATGGCGGGAGATACAGGGCCGAACAGTGGCTTTCGGGAACGAAATGGTGGGCCCTCAGCTGGTTTTCCAATTGCGTCGCCGAATAAGGCCGCCCAAATCCAAACGGTGTCCGGTCTGACCGCGACCACAGACCGGCCCGGTTCGGTACGATAAAGATGACCCGGCCCCCCGGCCCCAATGCACGCCAGCATTCCTCTAGCAGATGACTGGGCCGCTCCGACGTTTCCAGCCCGTGCATGACCACCAGCTTGTCAACATGTCCGGTTTCGATGGGCCACATCGTTTCTTCGGCCAGAACAGACACATTCGGCATGCCTGCGGGCCATGGCATAACTCCTTGCGGTCCCGGCATTAGCCCAATAACGCGGCGCGCATCCGCAAGATACGGGCGCAGCAGCGGCACGGCGAACCCAAAGCCCGCAACGGTTTGGCCCTTTGCTTCGGGCCAGAGCTCCAGCAGACGCCCACGTATCGCGGCCTGGGCGGCGCGGCCCAATGTACTGCGATAGTAGAAATTCCTCAGATCCTGCACGTCGAGATGCATTGCGGACACCTGCTCAATCGGCTTAGTTGGGCGCAGTCTAGCAACGAAAGGGCAAAATGCCATGCCTCTTGAGATCGTTACCATCCCTTGCCTCAGCGACAACTATGCTTTTCTCGCACATGACAGTGAAAGCGGCGACACCGCGTTAATCGACGCGCCCGAAGCGAAACCGGTATTGGCCACGCTGAAACAAAGGGGCTGGCAACTCTCTCACATACTGCTAACGCACCATCACTGGGACCATGTCGATGGTTTGGCCGAGGTATTGGAGAGCTTCCCCGCTACCGTGATTGGGGCCGCAGCAGATGCGCACCGGTTACCAGCTTTGGACCTCAAAGTTAGCGAAGGTGACACATTTCAGACCGGCGGCGAGCCGGTCGAGGTTCTGGATGTTTCTGGCCATACCGTCGGTCACATCGCGTTTCATATGCCGCAAAGCCGCGCGGTCTTTACCGCAGACAGCCTCATGGCCCTTGGGTGCGGCCGATTGTTCGAAGGATCGGCACCCCAGATGTGGCGTTCACTTGGCAAGCTGGCCGCTCTTCCGGACGAGACTCTGGTGTGTTCCGGGCACGAGTACACGCAGGCCAATGCAAATTTTGCAAAAACAATCGAGCCCCAGAACCTTGAATTGCAAAAGCGCATTACCGATATAGCGGAGGCTCGTGCAGCAGGAAAACCAACGGTTCCGTCGATTTTGGCGCTTGAAAAGGCCACAAATCCATTTTTAAGGGCGGCTGAACCGGGGATTCAGGCTAATCTGGGCATGGCAGGAGCAGACCCGGAGGCTGTTTTTGCTGAAATTCGTGCCCGAAAAGACAGTTTTTAAGGCCTTAAAAGCCATCTTGGCAGCAACGGTTACAGGAAATGTGACTATCAAGAGCAAGAAAACCCTTGAAGCCGGGCGATGTTCAACCAAACTCTTATAGTATGAGGACATGGTTGGTAGGGGATCCGGCTGATACTCGCGCCCCCTCCGGCCCAAGATTAGAGGAGCACCCGCGTGCCTTCATTCTCGAGCACACTGGAACAAGCCATACACGCGGCACTGGCTGCCGCGAATGAACGGCGACATGAATTCGCAACGCTGGAGCATCTGCTGCTGGCGCTGTTGGAAGAACCTGACGCGGTACGTGTCATGAAAGCGTGCAGCGTGGATCTGGATGAACTGCGAAGTACGCTGGTTGAATTCATAGACGAAGACTTATCTAACCTCGTCACGGATATCGACGGGTCCGAAGCGGTGCCGACGGCTGCATTCCAACGCGTGATACAGCGCGCGGCAATCCACGTCCAAAGCTCTGGCCGGACCGAAGTGACCGGCGCCAACGTTCTGGTTGCCATCTTTGCCGAACGAGAAAGCAACGCGGCCTACTTCCTACAGGAACAGGATATGACCCGTTACGACGCGGTTAACTTTATTGCGCACGGTGTCGCCAAAGATCCGGCCTATGGCGAAAATCGCCCCGTTACCGGCGCGGATCAGCCTGAAGAAGAGGTTCAGTCGACCGCTGGCGATGCCGAGCAAAAGGAAAGCGCGCTTGGCAAGTACTGTGTGGACCTGAACGCAAAATCGCGTGCCGGTGATGTCGATCCCCTGATCGGTCGCGCTGACGAGGTTGAACGCTGCATTCAGGTTCTGTGCCGCCGCCGCAAGAACAATCCGCTACTGGTTGGTGACCCCGGCGTTGGCAAGACAGCCATCGCAGAAGGTCTGGCCTATAAGATCGTGCAGGGCGAAGCGCCTGATGTTTTGTCGAACGCTACGATCTATGCGTTGGATATGGGCGCATTGCTGGCCGGAACCCGTTATCGCGGCGATTTCGAAGAACGGCTAAAGGCTGTGGTGACCGAGCTTGAAGATCACCCAGACGCGGTACTGTTCATTGACGAAATTCATACGGTGATCGGTGCAGGTGCAACTTCGGGTGGCGCTATGGACGCCTCGAACCTGCTGAAACCTGCATTGCAGGGCGGCAAACTGCGCACGATGGGTTCGACCACGTACAAAGAGTTCCGCCAGCACTTTGAAAAAGATCGCGCTCTTTCGCGCAGGTTCCAGAAAATCGATGTGAACGAACCATCGGTCGAAGACAGCGTCAAGATTCTGCGCGGGCTGAAACCCTATTTCGAAAAGCATCACGAAATTAAGTACACGGCTGATGCCATCAAGACAGCCGTCGAACTGTCGGCGCGTTACATCAACGACCGCAAGCTACCGGACAAGGCAATCGATGTCATCGACGAAGCCGGTGCCGCTCAGCACCTTGTCACGGAAAGCAAGCGCCGCAAGACCATCGGCGTGAAAGAGATCGAGGCGGTCGTCGCCAAAATCGCACGCATTCCACCCAAGAACGTCACCAAGGACGATGCAGAGGTTCTGAAAGACCTCGAAGCGTCCTTGAAACGCGTGGTGTTTGGCCAGAACGAAGCGATCGACGCGCTGTCCAGCGCGATCAAACTTGCGCGTGCTGGTCTGCGAGAACCCGAAAAGCCAATTGGCAACTATCTGTTTGCTGGGCCAACCGGCGTCGGCAAGACCGAAGTCGCCAAGCAACTGGCAGATTCGCTGGGCGTCGAACTGCTGCGTTTCGATATGTCGGAATACATGGAGAAACACGCCGTAAGCCGTCTGATCGGAGCGCCTCCGGGATATGTTGGGTTCGATCAGGGTGGATTGCTGACCGACGGCGTCGATCAGCATCCGCATTGCGTACTGCTGCTGGACGAAATCGAAAAGGCGCATCCTGATGTGTTCAACATCCTGTTGCAGGTCATGGATCACGGCGAACTGACCGACCACAATGGTCGGACGGTGAATTTCCGCAACGTGGTGCTGATCATGACCTCGAACGCAGGCGCGCAGGAGCAGGCCAAGGCCGCTATCGGGTTTGCCCGCGACCGACGCGAAGGCGAGGACACGGCAGCCATTGAACGTATGTTCACGCCGGAATTCCGCAATCGTCTGGATGCTGTGATTTCCTTTGCGCCGCTGTCAAAGGATGTCATTTTGCAGGTGGTCGAAAAGTTCGTGCTTCAGCTCGAGGCGCAATTGCTGGATCGCGGCGTGACCATCGACCTGACCCCAGCAGCCGCCGTATGGTTGGCTGACAAAGGGTATGACGACAAGATGGGCGCGCGTCCACTGGGCCGGGTTATTCAGGAAAGCATCAAGAAGCCTTTGGCCGAAGAGTTGTTGTTCGGCAAGCTGGCCAAAGGCGGAGTTGTTCGCGTCTCAGTTAAGAAAGGTGAATTGAGTCTGGAAATCCTGGGCCCCGATCAGCCGCGCATTTCTGGCGACAAACCACCGCTGCTAACGGCAGATTAACCAACGGTAAAAAATCATTTCCCCCGTAGTCTTTAAGGCTGCGGGGATTTGTATTCTGCCAATCATTGCAGTGATCCATTGCCCGGCGCAAAGGTTGCGCTTGCAGTTTTCCACGCCCTATCCAAAACATTTCATGGTAGGTGAACTGCATGACGCAGGCCCCGGTTGAAATCAAGGAAAACGCCTTGCCCGTTTTTTGGGCAGCTACGGGTGTCTTTGTGGCATCTGTATGCTTTGGTCTGGTGCCCTATTTCGGACGCAGCCTGACAGAACAGGGCATGGCGCCGTTTGCAGTTGCATTTTATCGCTACGTTCTGGCGGCCATAGTCTTGCTGCCAATTCTTTTGCGACAGGTTAAGGCATGGCGCGAGGTTCTTTGGGGTCTTGTTACAGGCGTCGCAATGGGGCTGGGTTGGATTGGATATGTCACGGCGCTTGAAACTCTGCCAGTTTCAACCGTCGGCGTTCTTTATATGACCTACCCGGTTTTCACCGTGATAATCGCTTGGCTGTTGTTCGGTGACAAGCCAACCCGCCGGGCATTGATTGCGTCCGGCCTTATCGTACTGGCCGCCGTTATTGCGGGTAATCCATCTGCGGTTCCGGTCAGTCAGTTACCAGCGCTTCTGTTCTCGCTTGCCGCACCGTTGGGGTTCGGTTTTGGGATATGCGTCCTTGTGCACCGCTTGTCGCGCATTCCCCCGCTGGCCCGAATTGCTTCTGTTTCACTCGGATCGTTTGTGGGGCTTGTTCCGCTGATGTTGATGTCCCATGCCGATCAGATCCTGCCAAAAACCACCGACGGTTGGATCCTGATCGCGGGTATCGCCATTGTATCAGCGCTGGTTCCACAGCTTATCTATTCAGTCTGCTCTCCGATTATCGGAACATCGCGTACGGCTGTTATTGGCAGCGTCGAACTGCCAACCATGTTCGCCGTCAGCGTATTTGCGTTTGGCGAGCAAGTGACACCGCCGCAGGCCATTGCGTGTGTTCTGGTCGTGTCTGCGATTATTCTCACGCGCAGTCGAGCGACAAGGAATGTCACAACAAACATCACAAAACGCTGAATCAAGTTTTGAAACGGCGCTACTTCTCGGTCAGCTTCAGCTCGATACGTCGGTTTTGGGCGCGGGCCTCGGGTGTGTCTGCCGTATCGATCGGCTGGAACTCTCCAAAACCATTGGCTGTCAATCGGTTCGGCTGAAAATTCAGCCCATCAACCATGTATCGAACGACGGATAATGCGCGTCCCTGACTTAGTTCCCAGTTATCCCGATATCTGCCCGCTCCAGCCAAGGGGATGTTGTCGGTGTGCCCATCTACCCGGATAACCCAATTGATCTCGGGCGGGATCTCGGTGGCGATGCGGCTCAGGATATTGGCCACCTTGGCCACTTCGAACTGACCTTCGGGCGACAACTCGGCCGAGCCGGTGTCAAACAATACTTCGGACGAGAAAACAAAACGGTCACCTTCGATCCGAACACCTTCCTGATCGCCCAGAACCTCGCGAAGACGGCCAAAGAATTCGGACCTGTATCGCTGTAAATCCTCCGCCTGCGCGGCCAATTGCTGATTTTGTCCGGCCAGCTCCTCGGCCTCTGCTTCCAGCCGTTTGCGCTCGGCCTCTTCCAGCAGGCGACGTTTGCGCTCTTCGGACGCGGCGCGAGCAAGTGCAGCGTTCAGATCCTGACCCAAAGTCTGAATTTGAATGTCCGCCACCTCGTTGCGTTCCTTGTAGTCATCAAGCAACCCCTGCAACGATCCCAGCTGCCCGCGCAAGGCTGCAATCTGCTGGTTTAGCAAAGCGGTCTGTCGTTGCGCCTTGGCCGAGATTGCCTTTTCCGCCGCGATAGTTTCACGAGCCAACGCAAGCAGCGCTTCGCGCTCGTCGGCAAGCGATCTTTGCGTTTCCGCGTCGGTTTCTGCCTCGGTCCGTGCCGCCAATGCCGCTTGCAGCTGCGCCTCCAACTCTTCCTGATTCAGCTCTCCGAATTGTCTCTCAAGCTCTGCCTTGGCCGCCTGCGCAGCGGCCAGCAGGGTCAACGTGTCCTCGGCCTCTTGTCGCTGCGCCTCCAGCGCCAAGGTCATTGCGGTCAACTCCGTGTCGGCATTCTGCAGACGTTTGCGCAGGTTTTCGGCTGCTGCAGCCTCGGCCAGTTTTGCGGCCTCTTCATCACTTAGTCTTTGTTCCAGGTCGGCGATCTGCGCGGCACGTTGGTCACCACTTTGCTCAAGATCGGCGACCAATGCCTCGAGCGCTTCGCGGCGAGCGGCGGCAAGGCGCGCGGCTTCGACCTGCGCATCGATTTCGTCGCGGCTTTGCGCCAATGCCAGATTTAATGCTTCTTGTTGCGACAGCAGTTGTTCGCGCTGTGATTCCAGCGCCTCGATACTGCCCAGCGCCCGTTCCTGATCGGCCAGCAACGCAGCAACCTGAGCTTCAAAATCGGTGATACGTGTCTGTGCCTGATCCAGAGCATTTGCTTGTCTGTCACGCTCGGATGTAAGCGAAGCAATCAGGGATTGGGCCTGTGCCAGATCATCTTCGGCCTGTGAAAGTGTTGTATTCAGCGCCCCAAGACGGGCCTGAAGTCGGCTGTTGTCCCGTTCTTCCAGCCCCAAAGCGTTAGCCAGTGCCGCCACTTCGTCCGATAAAGCGGTCAGTTCGTCTTCTTGCCCCGAGATCGTTTCACGCAGAACAAACTGCACGACCATGAAAATGGTCAACACGAAGGTCAGAACCATCAGCAGGCCGGTCATCGCATCGACGAATCCCGGCCAGACCGAGCCCTGGAATCGCTGACCAGTTCGGCGGGACAGGGCCATGGATTATTCTCCTTCCGGCGCCGTCCGCGCAGATTTGCGGGGCTGCGACAGCGCCTTGATCATCAATTCGATGTCCTTGCGCAATTCTATCATGCTTTCCTGACGTCCGGCTGAAATCTCTTCCAGAATACGCAGCAGCTGCACATCCATCGACCTCAGCCGCATTCGGCTTTCGGCATCTATTCCTTCTCCGGCACCATGTTCACGCATGTGGTCCAGCAACGCATCCTGCCCCAACGCAATGCGTTCCAGCGCGGTGGTCACGCCTTCGGTATCTGCCTGCCGCTGATTCATCTGGCCAATCGCGTCTATCAACTGATTAAGCTTGGTCGATACTTCGGTTTGACCCAGCCCTTGCGCCGAGAACAGATCCTGCAATGCATCCATCTGTTCTGACATCGCATCCAGAACCGGGGTCAGAACAGCAATTTCCGCGCCTCCTTCTTCGCCAGACGCGAAACCGACGCGTGTGATGGTGGACAACCACTCCTCTAATTCTCGATAAAAACGGTTCTGACCGTGACCAGCAAACAGTTCCAGCAGGCCAACAATCAGCGAGCCCGCCAATCCAAGCAATGACGACCCAAAAGCGACGCCCATACCCTGAAGCTGGCTTTCAAGCCCGGTCATCAGCCGGTTGAACACGGCCAACCCTTCTTCACCTTCTTGCGGATTCAGGCTGCGAATGGTGTCGACGATGGCCGGTACCGTCGTAGCCAAACCAAAGAATGTACCCAAAAGACCAAGGTAAATCAGAACGTTGGTAATATAGCGCGTAATTTCGCGCTCTTCTTCGATCCGTTCGGCGACGGAATCAAGAATTGAGCGCGTGGAACTGGAACTGATTTGCGACTTGGCACCCCTTGCCCGCAAAAGTGACGCCAGCGGCGTCAGCAGTTGTGGGGGACTTACATCGTCCCGTTCGACCCCGCCAACAAATGCTTCGATCCACCGGACCGATCCAATCAACTGTGTTACCTGCAGGAAACAGGCAAGAACACCGATCACAAAGACCAGTATTATGAAACCGTTAAGGTAAACATTGGCCTGAATGACCGGCAACACATAAGGCAGCGCAAGGAAAACCCCGGCACCAGACAGGCCGATTGCGATCAGCATCATCAAGATTTGACGGATCGGTTGCGAGAAATGCGGTCTCGCGCCCTGCTGTGCCTGCGCCATGCGCGTTATTCCTGGTATTTTTCTGCTCTGACCTGAACCTACCGAAATTTCATCGGTGAGGCCAAGGGTTTATAGTGCGAGACTGCGCACCCGTTGCGCCAACCACTCAAGATCGGGATCACGCAACCCGATCTCGGCCAGATGTTCGGCAGTATTGTACAGGTATTCCGTATTCGGGCCCCGCCCCCCAATGGCATGCGCGATGATGTTGGCCTGATCCTCTAACGGCATACCCCCGCAATATTGCACGTGATGCGGATCAATTACGTAGGTCACGGCATTTACAACCTCGCCGCCCTCCAGATGAACGTCCAGCATACGCTCCACATATGCGGATGAAATCAATTCGCGCTCGCGCAACTCGTCCAGCGTCCGGTCTTCGTGCCCGGCTTCGACAGCCAGTGCCAGACCCTTGCAATGCGCTCCTTGTTGCTCGTCCAATGCCAGCACAAGGCCGGGTTTTTCTTCGGTCCCGCGATGATGGATCGAGCTCATGCAGAACGATCGGGCGTAGTCCTTTAACGTTGCGCGCGTACTGCGGGCCACCGGGAAACCCGGATTCCACAACAAAGATCCATATCCGAATACCCACATCGTCATTGCACTGGTCCTTGCCCGTTTGCGCCTATAAACATCAATTCCGAGGCAGGAAAAAGGGCCATTCACTATGCGCCGACTGGTAAGAGTACTCGTTTTTTTCGCCGTAGTGTGGAGCGGCTACTGGTTTGTTGCCGGATTTGGTCTGCGATCTGCACTGATCAGCTGGTTTGACAAGCAACAGGAAATGGGTTGGCAGGCGGATTTTTCGAACGTTCAAACAGCAGGTTTTCCGGCACATCATGTGACGCGACTGGAAAATCCGGCGTTGGCCGATCCGGTCAACGGTACAGCCTGGAGCGCGGACTGGATCGAATTCGAAAGCCCCGCAATCTGGCCAGGCCGTCAAGTGCTGCGCTTTGCCGACACACCGCAGCGTTTGTCCTATTACGACCAAACCGCAATAATTCAGGCAGCCGACATGCTTGCCGAGCTTCAGCTGCAACCGGGCGTGGCGCTGGGGCTTGAAAAAATGGCGCTGACGTCAAACGTCTGGGACGTCACACGCGACGGAACGACATTGGCCGCCGGGGGAACATTTGGTCTGGTGATGGTGCAGACCGACCGACCCGAAAAATACGACATTAATGCCCGGATCGATGCTTTTGCGCCCGGCGAAGAAATGCGTCAAATGATGCAATCGGCGTCTTCGCTGCCGCAGGAGTTCGAGACGCTTGAACTTGATATGTCCGTGACATTCGACAAATCGTGGGATCGAACAGCACTTGAGCAACGCCGCCCACAACCAACCGCCATCGACCTGCGTCTGGCGGAAATGAAATGGGGTGAACTGCGTTTGTTCGCAACCGGAGAACTGGATGTGGATGAACAGGGAATCCCAACTGGCGAAGTTGCAATCAAGGCCGAAAACTGGCGCGACATGATTGCAATGGCCAACGCCGCAGGCGCGTTACCGGATCAGGCAGTCGATCCGGCCACCCGCGCCCTGAACTTTCTGGCGGGTCTAGGCGGAAATCCTAATGCATTGGACTTGCAACTGAATTTCCGCGATGGGTTTGTCGCCTTGGGACCTATACCACTGGGACCGGCTCCTCGGCTGATTCTCCGGTAACGTCACCGGCAATATGTTCCGTTGCGATAGCGGGCGGTATCCATATGAAAATGATCACGGTGATGTATGTCCGAATGCGGACCCAGCACAGTGCCGAAAGGGCCGCATGCACCGCGCCACAATTTGACAAGTTGTGCTTTTGATGGATTTTTGCGCCAGCCCTCGAGGACAGTAATCACCTCGCCATCTGCCATTTTAAAACCGGAAATATCGATGGCTCGTCCCTTGCCGTGTTCGGATATGCGCCCGCCTTTTTTGTTATTGCGGGTGCGACAGGCATAATGCGCGGCGACCTGTAATTCGACGACAGGTCCGCGTCGTTTGAACGTAGGCTTGACGGTTTTGTCGACCCAATTGTTCAATGCAATAGCAGTTCCACAATCCATCGTTGACGGCCGGCTCAGCATAATGCCTGAAACCGATGTGATCTGGACACCATCTTTGATTCCGCAGGCCTTGTTCTTGCTTGAAACTCGACCGACAGGCTTGCCCTGTATGGCGATGTCACCGCACACGGATCCTTTCCGCAGTTTGCGCCTTTTGAACAGAACCTCCTGCTCCACGGATTCTGGTCGCATATAGGGAAACAGGGATACATCCGGGCCAAGAAACGGCAAATCTGTAGATCTGGCTGACGCCAACATCGTCTGTGGCGAGGCTGGACGCAATTCCGGTCGCAGCTTTGGGATGACAGAAATCGACGCGATCACGTCTTCGGCCACCGCAGTGGCCGCCGCAACCATTTTCGCATCACCATTGGGTCGCGCGACCGGGTAGATCGAGCTTTCAGGTGCGGACGCGCTGGCAGAAAGCGCTGTTAGCGCGGCCATTCCAAACAAGGTGAATCCCCAAATCTTTCTCATGACTTGGCCCCTCCCCGGCCAAAATCCGGGGCATCAGTGTCCTGCCCCGCGTCAATAATTCCGCGCCGGATTTCACGCGTCCGAGTGAAGTACTCGAACATCAGATCTCCGTCGCCTGTGCGTATGGCGCGCTGCAAGGCAAACAATTCCTCGGTGAAGCGGCCCAGAATCTCCAGCGTCGCGTCCTTGTTGGTCAGAAAAACGTCGCGCCACATGGTCGGGTCAGATGCTGCGATCCGGGTGAAATCACGGAAACCAGCTGCCGAATACTTGATTACTTCGCTGTCGGTCACACGGCGCAGGTCGTCCGCGACGCCCACCATGGTGTACGCGATCAGGTGAGGCGCATGTGAGGTAACCGCCAGAACCAGATCGTGATGATCGGCATCCATCTGATCAACATTTGAACCCAGACCCTCCCACAGGGCGCGCAGGTTTGCGATCGCGTCTGGCTCGGTTCCTTCGACCGGAACCAACAGGCACCAGCGATTGTCAAACAGTTCGGCGAAGCCGGATTCAGGACCGGAATGTTCGGTTCCCGCCAGCGGATGCGCTGGGATGAAATGTACACTTTCGGGAATGTGTGGAGAAACGGCCTGTATGACGTTGCGCTTTACCGAACCCACGTCAGAAACCGTGGCACCGGGTTTCAACATCGCAGAAATGTCCCGCGCAACGTCCCCCATCGCACCCACGGGCACGCAGAGAACAACCAGATCGGCACCCTCGACGGCCTCTTGGGCAGTGTCACAGACGCGGTCGCACAACCCAATACGACGGGCTGTTTCCCGTGTATCTGCAGAGCGGGCGAAACCTGTTACCTCGCCCGCCAATCCGGCACGCTTGATGGCCCAAAACATCGACGACGCGATCAGGCCCAGACCAATCAGCGCCACACGATCATAAATCTGGGTCATGCGAGGCCTCCCTTGAAAGCAGTTATCGCCGCCAATACCCGGCGACAGGCCTCTTCGTCGCCCACAGTGATCCTTAGCGCGTCAGGCAGGTTGTATCCGGTTACACGGCGCACGATCAGACCTTGCGATTGAAGATGCGCATCGCACGCTTCTGTCTCGGCACTATCTGCAAAACGGGCAAGGATAAAGTTGGTGAATGACGGGTCAGACGGAA
>JBPCWT010000211.1:0-4318 GCA_051009255.1 Ruegeria sp.
GACCTCTGTCAGTTTGTCGGCAAGCCATACACGCAGCCGGGCGTTTTCCGATCTGCAGAAATCGACATATTCCAGGTCTTTCACAGCGGCCTCGGCGGCGGCCAGCGCGGTGGCGGACAGATTAAACGGTTGCCGCACGCGGTTTAAGACGTCGATAATTTCCCTGCAGGCATATCCCCACCCGACGCGCAGACCACCCAGCCCGTAAATCTTAGAGAATGTCCTTGTCATGATGACGTTAGGATGCCTGTCCACAACCGAAACGCCACCGTCAAAACCATCGACAAATTCAGCATAGGCACCATCCAGCACCATCAGGCAATGTCCCGGCAATCCTGTGGCCAATCTTTCCAATTCCCCTTCTTCAATCATTGTCGAAGTCGGGTTTCCGGGATTTGTCACGAAAACGATTTTTGTTCGGTTTGTTACAGCGGCCAGAATAGAATCAACATCAACCTTACGATCGCGTTCCGCCACTATGATCGGGGTGGCACCAGCCATTCGCGCGATGATCGGGTACATGGAAAAACCATGCTCGGTGTGTATGACCTCGTCCCCCGGACCGGAATAGGCCTGAGCGACGAATTGCAGCACTTCGTCACTGCCCACACCGCAAATGATCCGATCAGCGTCCAAGCCATGACGTTCACCAATAGCCGTGCGCAGGCCAAAATGATCCGTGCTGGGGTAGCGATGCAACTCTGCTGCGGTTTCGCGCACAGCCTCGATTGCCTTGGGGCTGGGACCAAAAGGGTTTTCGTTGGAACTCAGCTTGATAACATTCGCCACGCCTTCAACACGGGACTTGCCGCCCTGATACAGGGCAATGTCCATGATGCCAGGCTGCGGAGTGATCTGGTTCATTTGGGGCTCCTTGGATGAGCCCCTATTAACGACCTGAGCCGGTTGAGAAAAGCAGCAATTCCGTCAGGCCGCTTTGAAGCGGGCAGTTGCCGGGTCGGCGTCATAATAGGGCACGAAATCCTGCGATCTCCGGGACAACTCGTTGACGCTGTCAATAATGAACTGAACCGTTTCCTCGGTCATCAGGTACGAAAAGTTCAGACGGACCCACCCCGGCTTTTTTAACTCTTCCCCGGCTTCCAGATCATCGTGTAATTCCTGCGACGTTTTCTGGTCAATGTTCAGCAGGCGATGCGCATAGGGGCCAGCGCAGGCGCACCCGCCACGGGCCTGAATGCCATAAATATCGCTGAGCATCCGTGTAAACAGTTGCTGATGAACCGGTTGGCCCGTTCCGTCGCGCACAAGAAACGAGTAGATCGGCAACCTGTGCGACTTGTCCGCGCCAAGCAGGGTCAGGTGTGGATTGTCACCCCATCCGTCCAAGGCCATTTGATTGTACAGCGCCTCGCGCCGCGCAATCTCGTCCGTGCCAACTACATCCTTGACGATAAATGCCAGCGCCGCGCGAATGTCGCCGATTACATTGGGTGTACCCGCCTCTTCCCGCGTCGCCAGGTCCGCGCTGTAATCGTGCCGCCAGGGCGAAACAAAAGATACGGTCCCACCGCCCGGCCAGCTGGGGCAATTGCGGGTTACTGCATCTTCATTCACGATCAGTATCCCTGATGCTCCGGGACCACCGGGGAATTTGTGTGGCGAGACAACGATGGCATCCTTGCGCGCATCCTGCGGCCCCAAATCAATAGGCAGATATGGCCCGCCGCCGGCATAGTCCCACACCGCCAAAGCACCGTGTTTCTTCAACAAACGCGTTATGGCATCCGCGTCAGAAATAATTCCGGTTACGTTTGATGCCGCCGAAAATGATCCAATGACCAAATCTGAATCTGCGCAAGCGGTCAGCGCCGCCTCAAGCGCGGCCATATCCGGGCCACCGTTCGCAGCTTCGGGGATTTCAATGACCTCGGCCTTGCTTTCCCGCCACGGCAGAATGTTCGAATGGTGTTCGTATGGTCCGATTAATACAACCGGCCGGTCAGCCTCATCCACTCCCATCAGACTGACCAGCCGGTTGAGACCCGCAGTGGCACCAGACCCAGTGAAGATCACTTTGTTCTGTCCCCTTGCGCCAACAATGCGGGCAATTTCGGCGCGTGCTTCGCGCCGCAACCGTGTCATGTACGAGCCGCAATAGGAGGCCTCGGTGTGGCTGTTTGCATAGAACGGTAGCACATGCTCTGCCACGAAGTTTTCGACCTGCCGCAATGCGCGGCCCGAAGCAACGTAATCCGCATAGACCAGCGGTACATCCCCATGCAGACCTGGGATGAGAGCATTCTCACCAATCAGTCCCTCGCGCAGAGAATCTGTGTGAGTGGCGGCTTCGATCTCTGCTCGAAATTTGGAAAGGGTCATTTCACGGGCTCCATATTGCACTTTCCAATCTGATTGATTGGTTCTGTGAAAACATCACCTTTCTTTGATTGCATTTTACATTTATTGTGTCATATGATCACTTATGACGTCAAAGTTGGATCATATTGACAAAAGCATTCTGAAAGAGCTGCAAAAGGATGCGACTCTGTCCCAGCGCGAGCTGGCGGATCGGGTTGGTCTGTCACAGAACGCCTGCTGGCGACGGGTCAAAGCACTGAACGACGACGGTGTTCTGCAAGGGTCCAGCGCGCGCATTGCCCGTGAAAAACTAGGGCTCAACCTTGTGGTTTTTGTGATGCTGCGCACCCGACATCATTCGGCGGATTGGCTGCAGGCCTTTCGCAGTCATGTTCTGACCATCCCTGAAGTGGTCGATTTTCATCGCATCGGCGGCGACTATGACTATCAGCTAAAGGTCGTCACACAGGATATGGGTTCATACGACAGGGTTTATCAGAGGCTTATCCAAAAGGTCGAACTGGACAGCGTGACCTCATACTTTGCGATGGAGGCCATAGCCGAAGGGCGGCCGCTACCGATCTGACCTGCCGGTAAACCACACCGATTCACATAAAATCGCATCCGTTCACAAAAAAAGCCGCGCTTAAAACGCGGCTTTTGAATGTTCCATGAAAGCGAAGATTAGTTCTTCGCGTAGAATTCGACCACCAGGTTCGGTTCCATCATGACCGGGTACGGCACATCGCCCAGCGAAGGCGCGCGTTCAAAGGTCGCGGTCATTTTTGAATGGTCGACGTCGATGTAATCAGGAACGTCACGCTCGGCCAAACCAGCGGCTTCCAGAACAACGGTCAGTTGCTTGGACTTGTCGCGGACTTCGATCACATCGCCTTCTTTGACGCGGTACGAAGGAATGTTGACGCGCTTTCCGTTCACCTTGACGTGGCCGTGGTTCACGAACTGACGTGCTGCGAACACGGTCGCGACAAACTTGGCGCGATAAACTACTGCGTCCAGACGGCGTTCCAGCAGGCCGATCAGGTTTTCACCAGTGTCACCCTTAACACGCTCGGCTTCGGCATAGATGCGGCGGAACTGTTTCTCGGTCAGGTCGCCATAGTAGCCTTTCAGCTTTTGCTTGGCGCGCAGCTGCAGACCAAAGTCAGACAGCTTGCCCTTGCGGCGCTGGCCGTGCTGGCCGGGGCCGTACTCGCGACGATTGACCGGGGATTTCGGACGACCCCAGATGTTTTCACCCATCCGGCGATCGAGTTTGTGCTTGGCAGACGTGCGTTTGGTCACGGCTGATCTCCTTCGTTTGGTCGAGGCCCAAAGGCCACTATGAAGGGCGTTGTCCTCTTGGGTTTCCCCATGACAGGCATTCCCTTGCGGGGGCCACCAACACCAATGAAGCCGCGCTTATATCCGTAGAATTGGCAGAGTCAACACATGCTATGTGCCGCCAATCGAATTTCGTGAAACTTGTATCGCGCTGTTTTATTCGGCAGCCACGGCCGACTGGACCGCAATCCGGGGTTTTGCGGTTTCGACGGTGGGCCGTGACGTCTGTGGCGAAGGAAACGCGACTATCTTGTTTTCCGGCATTTCTCTGAAAACGACCGAATGAACGCTCTCCGAGATTTCTCTGATCCAGAATTCCTGATCTCGTGGCGGCATGGCACCATCGAATATTAGCGTCGGCTGCGAACTGTCGTCTTCTTCCAACAGCGTTGCAACATGGCTTTGGGCCCCGTTGGTCAATACGATTTGCATAAAGTGTCCGTCAGTCAGCTGACCTGATGCCACGGCCGACACATCATTTCGCCCCTGTCCATGACTATCAATTTCAGACCGTTCGTCGCAATCAACCAGAGATCTGGCCTGTCCGCGCCACGACCACGCCGCGCCAATAGCCAGAAAATCCAGAGGCGCAGCCTCAAGCCCGTCGATTTCCGTCTGCTTCCATGAAATGGCTTTACGACCGTTTTCTCCG
>JBPCWT010000212.1:0-3268 GCA_051009255.1 Ruegeria sp.
TCAGGCCAACATCTTCGTTCAGGCTCAGCTCGGCCATATCGGTATCAAAAAACCGGCACAGAATCGAATATTCGTTCTGGATCGAGGCAACGCGCGGTGTACCCGTCTGCTCGGCAAGTCTCAGCCACTGCGCCGTACCCCAAGCGCTTTCGTTCGACAGGCCAAAGGCCCGGATATTGCCTTTGTCCACCTGACGCTGCAACGCTTCAAGGCACTCTTCCATGTTTGCCAGAACCTCGTCGCGGTTCTGCCCGGACGGGTCAAAATTCCAGTTTTGTCGAAACATGTAACTGCCGCGATTGGGCCAGTGAAACTGATACAGGTCGATGTAATCCGTCTGCATCCGCCGCAGCGATCCCTCGACAGCCTCAGGGATGGTTTCGGCCGAAATTGGCGCGCCGTTCCGGGCACCCGCAAATCCCTCGCCCGAATGCTTCGTGGCCATAATAAACTCACCCCGTCGCTCCGGGTTGGCAGCATTCCAATTGCCCAGAATTTCCTCTGTCCGGCCAACGGTTTCCTTGGAAACCGGGTTCACCGGATACATTTCGGCAGCATCCAGAAAATTAATACCTGCGGACAGCGCCAGATCCATTTGCCTGTGCGCGTCGGATTCCGTGGTCTGGGTGCCAAATGTCATCGTCCCCAAACACAGATCCGACACCATGATGCCGGTTCGCCCCAATGGCTTCATCTTCATTCCAAAATCCTCCTGCTCACCCCGCAGGCACCCTAGCGCAAGCGCGGGGCCGGGCAAGTGCTGTGTCTAAACGAAGGTGGCTGTTATCTGCGGCTGATGCGCCCAGCGCAGCACGGGTCAGGCCTCGGCCTTCTTTTCCCACCGCCCGGATTCCTCTGACCAATACTGCGCAGAACACCCCGCGCCGGTCAGCACCTTCCATTGACCGCGCGCGTGTTGAACAGCGCTGTCATCATTGCCGTCAAAAAGAATGCACACCCGGTCCAGCGCGTTTACTTCCTCGGGTTCAACATTTGCCCCATCCAAGGCCATGACACAGGACGGATCATTCGCAGCCTGCATATCCGAAGTCAGCAAAACGGGCTGGTCCGCGTCATACGGACCACCCGCGCGCCCATGCGGCAGAAACCCGTCTTCGGGTCCCAGCCACAGCTTTTCATCCAGCCAGTCCAGCCGCGCAGCATCGGTTCCCCGCACGGCAATCCGCCACCCGGCCTGCCGTGCCTTGTCAAGCAGAACCGGCAGGGTCTGCTCTAATGGCTGGCGGGTCAGGTGGTAGAAATAAACGGCCCCCATGCTCTACTCGAAATGATCCTGCACCAGACGGCTCAGCGCGCGCACGCCCCAACCCGACGCCCCCTTGGGCGCATAGGATGTCTCTTTCGGAACCAGGGCGACGCCGGCAACGTCCAGGTGAATCCAGGGGGTTTCTTCCTTGACGAAACGGTGCAGGAATTCTGCCGCGGTGATCGACCCACCAGGGCGGCCGCCCACGTTTTTCATATCCGCGATGCGTGATTTCAACAGGTCGTCATAGGCTTTGCCCAACGGCATCCGCCACGCACCTTCATCTTCTGCATCCGCGGCCTTGAGGAATGCGTTGCAGAACGTGTCATTGTTCGAAAATGCACCGGCATTTTCATGTCCCAGCGCAATAACCATCGCACCCGTCAGGGTCGCCAGATCGATCATCCCAATCGGGTTGAAACGTTCCTGCGCGTACCACATCACGTCACACAGAACCAACCGTCCCTCGGCATCGGTGTTGATGACCTCGACAGTATCGCCCTTCATCGACTTTACGACATCGCCGGGGCGTACCGCGTTGCCGGACGGCATGTTTTCAACCAGACCAACCAGACCCACGACATTTGCCTTGGCCTTGCGCATCGCCAGCGCGCGCATCGTACCAGCAACAATGCCAGCACCGCCCATATCGGCGGTCATTTCTTCCATTCCACCAGCAGGCTTGATCGAGATACCACCGGTATCAAAAACCACGCCCTTGCCGACCAGGGCCAGCGGGGCATCATCCTTGTCGCCGCCGTTCCAGTGCATCACCACAACCTTTGAGGGGCTGTCAGATCCCTGCCCAACGCACAGCAGCGTCCGCATGCCCAGTTCGGCCAGTTTGTCCTCTTCCAGAACTTCAACTTCCAGACCCAGCGCTTCCATCTCTTTCAGACGGTCAGCGAACTCTGTGGTCGTCAGAACATTGGCGGGTTCGTTAACCAGATCGCGAGTCATGCGCACGCCATCGGCGACCGCGCACAACGGGGCAAAGGCCGCCTCGGCCTCTTCGGCCTTTGAATGACAGATCACCGTCTCGCCGGTTTCCTCTGCATCCTTGGTCTTGTGCGCGTCAAACTCGTAGCTGCGCAGCGCGATGCCCATCGCAAGGTGTTCCACACGCGGCTGATTGCTGGCCATAACCAGCAAATCCTTACCACCTGCAAGCTTGGCCAGTGCGGCCCCTGCCTTGCGGCAATCGACGATGTCCGCACGACGATCAAGAATCAATATGTCCAGCGCCTCGGCAGCCATGCCGGTCGGCCACGCCATCGAGATCACGTCGCCTTCCTTGACCTTCTCGAACCGCTCGCTTTCCACCAGACGGGCCACCGCGCCACGTGTCAGCCGGTTTGCCCGCCGTGCTGCGGGATTCATTTTGCCATCTGTCGTCAGAACAATCGCCACACGCCCTTCGGCGGTAGCCATCAGGTCTATGTCCATCAACTGAAAACGGATCGGTACTAGGCTGCTCATCTTGCGCTCCTGAATTTCTGCTGCCCAAGACCTATAATGCTGGGCCGCTATTGACCAGATAGCAGTTTTCCCTGCCACTCAATTGCAGTAAGGTCAGGCCAAAATAACCGGCAGGATCGGGGGAAATCGCATTGGCACCAAATGACAGGCATATGCTGCTGCGTTTTTTTCATTGGTGTGGCGACCGTTTGGTGATTCCCGGGATCGGCGGAGTGGTGGAGATTTATTAAGTGATCCTCGACCGCTATTTTGCCCGGCGATTTTTACAAAGCTTTCTGGTGATAGGCGGCGTCTTTCTGACGCTGGTGATGATGATTGACCTGATCGAACAGGTGCGCAGGTTCGATCAGGTCAGCCTTTCCTTTGGGCAGTTAATGCATCTCACGTTGCTGAACACTCCTGCAGCCATCAGCGAAATGTTGCCACTGCTGATGATACTTTCGACGATTGCTCTTTTCATCGGGCTTGCCCGCAGTTCCGAACTGGTCGTGACCCGCGCCATTGGCAGGTCCGGTATTCGTG
>JBPCWT010000213.1:0-6097 GCA_051009255.1 Ruegeria sp.
GCGCGCTTAGTACCGCATAAAGTCGGATCAGGTTAAGACCCAACCGCACTTGGGCGGCTGCCTGATCGGGGTCTTCCTTAAATGTCGACCAAGGCGCGGCGGCCTGCAGATACTCGTTCCCGGCAACCCAGATAGCGCGAAGCTCTTGGGCGGATTTGCGAACCTCCATCATTTCCATGTGCCCTTCATAGGCGCGAATTCGGCGATCCAGTTCCGTTATCAGTTCCCGCTCACGTTCACCAAAAGCGCCGCCTTCCGGAACGCTTTCACCAAACTTGGAACGGCAGAACTTGGTAATACGGCTGACAAAGTTACCCAGAACATCAGCCAGATCCTTGTTCACCGATTGCTGGAAGTTTTCCCATGTAAATTCACTGTCGCTGCTTTCAGGCGCATGGCTCAGCAACCACCAGCGCCAAAAATCTGCCGGCAAAATCTCCAGCGCCTGATCCATGAAAACGCCACGGCCCTGACTGGTCGAAAACTGTCCACCATCATAGTTGAGGTAGTTGAACGACTTCAGATGGTCGACCATCTTCCACGGCTCGCCCGACCCAAGAATGGTCGCGGGGAAGGATAATGTGTGAAAAGGCACATTGTCCTTGCCCATGAATTGAACATAACGGACATCTTCGGCGCCCTTGTCCGTTCGCCACCAGCGTTCCCAGTCGGCGTCGGTTTTGCCATTGGCATCAGCCCATTCTTTCGCGCATGCGATGTATTCGATCGGGGCGTCAAACCATACATAAAAGACCTTGCCCTCCATACCGGGCCAGTCCTGATCGCCTTTCTTGACGGGTACGCCCCAATCCAGATCACGGGTTATGCCGCGATCCTGCAAACCATCACCGTCGTGCAACCATTTTTTCGCAATTGAGGTCGTCAGGATCGGCCAATCGACTTTTGAATCAATCCACGCGTCCAGCTGATCTTTCATTGCCGACTGACGCAGATAGAGGTGCTTTGTTTCGCGTACTTCCAGATCGGTGGACCCAGATATTGCCGAGCGGGGCTCGATCAGGTCGGTAGGGTCCAACTGTTTGGTGCAGTTTTCGCACTGATCCCCGCGTGCGCGCTCGTAACCGCAGTTGGGGCAAGTTCCCTCGATGTAGCGATCGGGCAGAAAGCGGCCATCGGCCTTGGAATAAACTTGCTTCTCGCTAACTTCACGGATCAGACCGGCGTCATCCAACTTGCCAGCAAAGTGCTGAGTCAGCTTCTGGTTTTGCGCGCTGGAAGAGCGACCAAAGTGATCGAAGCTAAGCCCAAATCTATTGGCAATATCGGACTGTACTGCGTGCATTTCCGCGCAATACTCGGCAACCGGCTGGTCAGCTTTGGCAGCGGCCAATTCGGCGGGTGTGCCGTGCTCGTCCGTGGCGCAGAGAAACATGACCTCGTTCCCACGGCCCCGCTGGTAACGAGCGTACAGGTCGCCAGGCAGCTGCGAGCCGATCAGGTTGCCGAGATGTTTGATCCCATTGATATATGGGATTGCCGAGGTAATGAGAATCCGAGCCATTTTCCGTATCCGCGTTTCTGCCTGCAGGCCCGTCTACCCCATGTAATCGATTAGCAAAAGGCCGGGTTTTAAGTGGGGCGCGTTTTAAAAGGGTGGTAAGTGTTGTTGGCCCCGTTTGTCTGCGCCAGCCTTAACTTTCTTCCCGCGACCGTTTCAGCAACCGACCAATGGTGAAAGAGGTGCGTGGCGCGTAAACATAGTTGGTCCGCTCGTCCGGCGTGGGACGAGAGCGCATTCGGGCCAGTCCAAATCCAATCAGGAAGACATGACCGACCGCCACATACGCAAACAGGGCACCCGGCCCGAATTCCTGAATAAGTGTCGATGACACATATGGCGATGCAATAGCGCCCAATGCGTACCAGAACATAAGCGCAGCTGACAATTCGACCCGTTCTTCAGTTGTTGCAAAGTCGTTGGCGTGGGCAGACGAGACCGAGAAGATCGGGAATGTGGTAAAGCCGAACAATCCAGCAGCCAGCATGACGCTCAGTGTTCCGGCACCGCTTGCAGCCATTGTAACGCCACAGCTCAGAACCGCTGCGGCGGACAGCCAAATCAGCACCCATCGCCTGTCATATTTATCCGCCAGCCACCCCATCGGATACTGGGCAAGTGCGCCCCCCAACACAAAGGAGGCAAGGAAAAACGCGATCTGATCGACGCCAAGGCCGACTTCCTGACCATAGACAGGACCGACCATTCGGAATGACGCGCTGCTAAGCGCTGCTACGATCACGCCGGCCACGGCAAGGGGTGAACTGCGCCAGGCCAGTTTTGGTCTTAATCTTGGGGCGTCGGGTGTTTGTGGTTGGCTGGCCCTAGTCAATGTCAAAGGCAGCAGCGAAGCGCAACACAGGATAGCTAATAGGTTGTAAGATACGTACGAGGCTGGAGGCAAAACGGCAATTATCAATTGGGCGCCAAGCGATGCACCCATATCAACGATCCGGTATGTACCCATCGCCCGACCACGCGTTTCGTTCGTCACTTTGGCGTTCAGCCATGCCTCGATAACCGTGTACGCCCCGGCCACGCATGTCCCCGAAGCAATTCTTAGCATGGCCCAGATATAGGGATTGTCGGTCAGCGTATGTCCGATCAGTCCCATCGCACCCAGCGCTGTGCAAACGGCGAAAGCCCGGGAATGTCCAACCGTACCCATAAGCCGAGGAGCCCACCAACAACCAATAAAAAAGCCAAGGAAATGGGCCGACCCCAACATACCGATTTGTTCGGTAGTGAAATCCAGTGTCAGCCCGGAAATTGCATCAAGCGGACCAACACCGCCAGTCGACAATTGCAACAGGACAACGGATAGAAACAGGGCGGCAAAGGAAATGATCGTGCGCATAATGAACCACCTTCGCCATTTGGTGCAGGAATTCGAGCCCTTATCCGACTTTCCATTGTCGGTTTCTTACAATCATTGCTGTTTCAGGGCTCTCTGGTGATTTTGGCCCGAATATCCAGCCCAACGAGATCGCCAACCAAGTCAGAGTATCCTGACGCGCCAAAGTCGTTACGGTTCAATGCTCCGGTCAGCCGAATGAACAGCGTGCTCAGGTCTTCGGGTGTCGAGCCACGCTGGCGATAAAGACTGGCTTGCAATGTGATGGGTCGTGTTACACCACGAACAGTCAGATCGCCGGTAATTGTGGCGCCGTCCGAGAGGCGACCGCTGGCACCCAGCGAAATGCGGGTGGATTTGAAGCTGATCGTCGGAAACCCCGCAGCGTCCAAAACTTCCGGGCTTAGCATTGCGCTGCGTGCAAATGGCAACTTGGTGCTTGCGCTTGTCACATCTAATGACACGCTGACGCGACTATTGGTCAGCTGGGATGTATCGATGCGGATATCGCTGTTGGAAATTGGCATGGTGCCGGATTGCGGAACGCCGGAAAGTACGTAGGAAAACTCAACAGACGTTTCGTTGGTATTTAATTTGTAAGGCACTTGGGCTGCGCTGGCTTGACTGCTCAAGGATGCCAAGAGAATGAGTGACAACGTTTGGCGTCTGGTAAGGCGTGTCATGCGCTGGCCATTTGCTGGTGCGGTCGCGAGCGGTGCAGCAGCATTAACATGATGGCTATGTTCACTCCGTTCCAGACAATACCGTTGATAAATGCCAGTTGGTAGCTGCCCGTCATGTCAAAAATCCAACCTGACATCCAGCCGCCCAAGGCCATGCCCAGAATGGTCATCATCATCACGAAACCTACGCGCGCACCAGCTTCGCGGGGGGGCATGTATTCTCGTACGACAAGCGCATAACTGGGGACAATTCCACCTTGCGAAAGGCCGAACAACGCGCTGACGATGTAAAGTGAAACCATCCCGTCATATGGCAGGAACAGGAACAAAGCGATGCATTGCAGGACTGACCCGGCAAGTAGGGTTCTTACCCCGCCCAGTTGATCTGCTACCAATCCGGAAATTACTCGGCTTACGACCCCGCCCATTAGCATTAGCGACAGCATTTCCGCGCCGACCGCAGGTCCGTAACCCAGACCGACACAGTAGGTCACTATGTGGACTTGCGGCATCGCCATTGCCACGCAGCATCCGATCCCCGCGATTCCCAGTACATATTGCAAGGTTCGCGGCGAAAAGCCCGAGCTTTGGGCATTTATCCGAGCTGCCGCGGCCGCTGTGCTATGCGCCTCAATCGGTACTTTGCGGCGCAGCAGGAACGACAGCGGGATCACAACAGCCAAGGTAATTCCCGCCAGTATTAGATAGACCTGTTGCCAACCGCTGTCGGCCAAAATGCCGGACAACAGAGTCGTCCAGATTGCGCCTGACAGGTAGTTCCCGCTGGCTACCAGTGCCACCGCGATGCCCCTGCGGCGCATGAACCAATGAGAAATATCAGCAATGAGAGGGCCAAAACCTATGGCCGTGCCCAAGCCCAGCAACAGGTGAACCAATGACAAGATAAAGATGCTTTGTGCCAGTGTTGCCAAAACATAGCTGATAGCGCTCAGGATCGCGGCTCCGATCAGGGCGCTTGTTACACCCAGCCTGTCCACCAGTTGACCCAGCCACATGTTGCCCAGGGCAAAGCCGATCATCGCCAGTGTGTACGGCATCGCCGCTTCGGCGCGACCAGCGCCGAATTGCGCCTCGACTGCGGGCATGACAACGATCACGGCCCACATGCCCACGTTCGCCACTGTGGCGATTGCCAAAGTGACAATTAGGCGGAACCAGGAGTACCGGCTGTCATGAATCTCGTGGGTCATTCGCGCACGCTAGGGGCCCGTGGACGGATTTACCAGTCACAAGTTCCGTTACCTAAAACGCTCTAGTTCATGCAGATTTTGTTTCGCCCTTGATCCGTTCCAGCATCAGCCCGGCGCGGGCTGCGGTTTGGCTCGCATTCCAACTAACCGGGGGCAGGGCGCGGGCGCGGCGACGGGTCAGGGTCCAGCGCCGATCCCCGCCCTGATGAGCAGGGGCCATGTGCCAGCGCGTCTCGATCCCTTGCGCGCCACCATCGCCGGGGGTTAGCAAAAGCCCCAGTGGCGCCTGTCCCATTGTGCCCCCCTGTTCTGCGGCCAGATGCATCCGGCGTACTGGCGTCAGCCCCGGCGCACCGGGCAGATCAGCCACGACGAGGGTCACGGCACCGCTGCGCAGCGCCTCTTCCACACACCACAAAAGATCCTCGGCCCGGGTGGGGCGGACAAAAAGGAACCGGGCCGGATCGGCAAAGGGCATCATCCCGTCCGGGTTCAATTGTTCGGCTTGCCACGCCGGGGAAATCCACAGGACCGGCCCTTGCGCCTGACCTGCCAGCCACATGGCAAACGTACGTCGGGCGGGGCCGCAAGCCTCGTGCACGCGGGCCAGTTGCAGGGTGATCTGAGGGTGCAGCGCCAATCCCGGCGCCTCACGCGCGGGTTTTCGGCCAAGAAGGTTTGTTGACATGAAAGCAAGATAGCATGTTCTCTATTTGTTCTCAACAAGAGAAGAGTGTTGAGGTGCCGTGTCAACGGGACAGGATCAGTTGACCATTCGCAAACTGAACGTTGGAAAACCGTTGAAGATAATCCATCCCCAAAAGGGACTGATCCATATCGCCTTCGTTAATCCAGGCCGAAACATCACTGTCGGAAATCGGCCCCAGAACGACTTCATCCAAACGCACCGGCGCTGTACGAACCGTTCCATTCGCTGTCGACGCCCGGCCAAAGTAATTCAAGGTGCTCGTATCAATGCCCAGGCGCTCTGCATCACGATGGCTCAAGACGATCTGGCTGGCACCCGTATCGACGAGAAACGTTATCGGCATTCCGTTTACCAGCAGAGGAAGATAATAGTGACCATCAACGGATCGCGGAACCTGTATGGCACCGTCGGTAACGGCCATCTGCGGTGCAGGGTTGACTGTCGTTCGAACATTTTCCCACAGACCAACAGCAGCTATGACACCAACAAAAATAAAAACCCAGGCCATTGCCTGCTGAACCGTTTTGCCCAACGATTGCCGGTTTTGCGTGACGAACCACATCACCACGGCAGCGCCGAGAAGAACCAGATAGGTCAAACGGGCAATATTGTCGGTATCCA
>JBPCWT010000214.1:0-4722 GCA_051009255.1 Ruegeria sp.
AGCCAAAGTGACGGCCACCCGAACTTCCCGGTGCTAATTCAAAAATTGTTCGGACATTTGAAAGTCTTTTTCCGCTTTCGCCCAGACGACCAACCGCCACCGCTGTACCCGCGCCACCCTTTTGCGGTTTTGAGTATGTAAGAAAAATCTCGCGCGATGTTCCAAAGTCTTGCGGGATCATAACGTCCAACAGACCACCCTGCCCCGAGGCGCGGACTTTGGGAACACCGCTGACCTTTCTTGCTTTGCCATCATGCACATAAAGCAGCCGACCATCGCGCTCGGTTACCAGAAAATCTCCACTGGGCAGAAACCCAATTCCCCATGGTTCGTCCAGGCCATCCACCATTTTCGTAAGCGTTACCGGCCCTACCCAAGTCTGCAGACTGTCCGACCAAGCACCGCCTGAGATTCCGATGCTCAATAGAATCACAAGATACTTCAACATGGCAATCAGACCTTTTCGCTACTCAAACCAAGACGCTCTCTATTCATTTGCCTGATAAAACTGGCACGAATCCAATCAAAACAAATGGGTTGGGCGCAATAAAACCACTTTTTCGTTAGGACTTTTCTTTTCCGAACAGCTTGCCTAGGGTCTTGCCCAGAACGAAAACGTTCCAACTAGGGAGTAACATTATGAAAAAGCTGCTTACTGCAACTGCAGCAACTGCATTGCTGGCCGGCGCTGCCATGGCCGAAGATGTTAAACTGGGTATTTTGTTCGGTTTCACCGGACCAATTGAATCTCTGGCACCTGCAATGGGCTCTGGCGCAGAGCTGGCGATGAAGGAAGTCACCGACTCCGGCAAACTGCTGGACGGTGCGACCGTAACACCAATGCGCGCCGACACTGGCTGTATTGATAACGGTCTGGCCACATCGAACGGCGAACGTATGATTGCGGACGGTGTTAATGGCATTATTGGCGCCGACTGCTCGGGTGTTACCGGTGCGGTTCTGCAAAACGTCGCTATTCCGAACGGAATGGTGATGATTTCCCCATCGGCAACATCGCCAGGCTTGTCGACAATGGAAGACAACGGCCTGTTTTTCCGCACGGCACCGTCCGATGCGCGCGAAGGTCAGGTTATGGCTGAGGTACTGAAGGATCGTGGCATCAACTCGATCGCGTTGACATACACCAACAACGACTATGGCAAGGGTCTGGCTGACGCCATCAAGACCTCTTACGAAGCCGCTGGCGGCGAAGTCACAATCACCGCTGCCCATGAAGACGGTAAAGCAGACTATTCGGCCGAAGTCGGCGCACTCGCATCAGCTGGCGGCGATATCCTTGTTGTCGCTGGGTATTTGGATCAAGGCGGTCTAGGTATCATCCAATCCGCGCTGGACAGCGGTGCTTTTGACACCTTTGGTCTGCCCGGTGGGATGATCGGTGACTCTCTGCCTGCAAACGTCGGTCCGGACCTGAATGGTTCGTTTGGTCAGATCGCTGGCTCGGGTGGTGAAGGTGCTGAAAAGTATTTTGCCATGGCAGAAGCCGCCGGTTTTGACGGTTCTTCGCCTTACTCGCCAGAATCCTATGACGCGGCTGCCCTGCTGATGTTTGCGATGCAGGCTGCTGGTTCGACCAACCCTGCCGACTATAACGGCAAGATTATGGATCTGGCCAACGCGCCGGGCGAAGAGATCTATCCGGGTGAGCTGGCAAAGGGTCTGGAATTGATCGCCGCAGGCCAGGACATCGATTATGTCGGTGCATCTGGTGTCGAGTTGATCGGCCCCGGCGAAAGCGCTGGTTCCTATCGTGAAATCGAAGTCAAGGACGGTAAGAACGAGACGGTTAAATTCCGTTGAGCCGTAGCTCTTGATGATGCAACAAAACAGCCCGGGCCTTGTGTCCGGGCTGTTTCAATGACAAAAGGCCGAACCTCTTTTCTGGGGATGAGGCAACGCAATAAAAGCCGCTCTGGAATACGCGGCCGGGGATAAAACATGATCATCGTCGATGACGTGCACAAACATTTCGGCGGTTTTCACGCGGTGGATGGTGCATCGCTGAAGATCGAAGAAGGCTCGGTTACTGGCCTGATCGGCCCCAACGGGGCAGGAAAAACAACGCTTTTCAACGTGATCGCCGGGGTTCTTCCGCCAACTAGCGGCAAAGTTTCCATGGACGGCGAAGATATTACCGGCCTTCCTCCGCACGAGTTGTTTCACAAGGGCCTGTTGCGCACGTTCCAGATCGCGCACGAGTTTTCGTCGATGACGTGTCGTGAAAACCTGATGATGGTGCCGGGAGCACAGTCCGGTGAATCCCTGTGGAGCACATGGTTTGGTCGCAAGCGGATCGCGGATGAAGAACGCGCCCTTCGCGCCAAGGCGGATGAGGTGCTTGAATTCCTGACAATTGAACATCTTGCAGATCACAAGGCGGGTCAGGTTTCGGGCGGGCAGAAAAAGCTGATGGAACTTGGCCGTACCATGATGGTCGATGCCAAGATCGTTTTTCTGGACGAGGTCGGCGCTGGTGTTAATCGAACCCTGCTGATGACTATTGCCGACACTATTCTGCGTCTGAACAAGGAACGTGGATATACGTTCGTCGTTATCGAACATGATATGGATTTCATTGGGAAAATTTGTGACCCGGTGATTTGCATGGCCGAGGGCAAGGTATTGGCCGAAGGCACGTTGGACGAGATCAAGGCCAACGAACACGTGATCGAGGCATACTTGGGTACTGGTTTGAAAAACAAGGACAAGCTGGAGGCCGGGGCATGAGCGATAATCCCTATCACGACGATCACGGCAACAAGGATGCGTCGATTACAAACACTGCCGGTATTGGAACGATGAGACCCGCGCATAAGGTGAGCGGCGAGACCAAGTTTGTTGGCGGTGGCCCATTCCTGATCGGCGATACGATGACCGGCGGCTATGGCAAAGGTCCTGATATTTTGCACGATTGCACGATAGCCGTGGACAAAGGCGAAATCGCGGTCATCGTCGGCCCGAACGGTGCGGGCAAATCCACTGCTATGAAGGCGGTTTTCGGAATGCTGGATGTTCGCGCCGGGTCCGTACGGCTGGATGGTAAGGACATTACCAACCTCAGCCCACAAGACCGCGTCAGCAAAGGCATGGGTTTCGTTCCGCAGACGCAGAACATCTTTACCTCAATGACGGTCGAAGAAAACCTGGAAATGGGTGCGTTCATCCGCCGCGACGATATCTCTGAAACGATGGAACAGGTTTACGATCTTTTTCCAATCCTCAAAGAAAAACGGAACCAGGCAGCCGGAGAGCTGTCGGGTGGTCAACGTCAGCAGGTGGCCGTAGGTCGTGCACTGATGACACAGCCCAAGGTTATGATGCTGGACGAGCCGACGGCAGGTGTTTCGCCGATCGTAATGGACGAACTGTTCGACCGGATTATCGAGGTGTCGCGAACTGGTTTGCCAATCCTGATGGTTGAACAGAATGCGCGTCAGGCGCTTGAAATCGCTGACAAAGGTTATGTGCTGGTCCAAGGGCGAAACGCATATTCCGGAACCGGCAAGGAATTGTTGGCCGACCCTGAAGTTCGGAAGAGTTTCTTGGGCGGGTAGTACCTATGTTGGGTCAGACCTGGCTCCCTATGAATTGGTCGAAAATCGGATCGTTGGTTTTCTAGAAGATGTTGGTGCCAACCTCTGTTTGGAAACGAACCAAAGTTAATGCCCGAATTCGTAACTGCTTCGGTGACCGCTGAAAATTCTGAATTGGAATGCTTCCTTCACCCTTACCGCGCAAAATGCGATTCGAGATTTACAAATTGTGGCGCAATAGTGCTTGGTCATCACCCGAGCGTGACAGTGAATCAGGCAATTCGTTGATTTAATTGCGATTCCCAATCTTCAAAACTCTCCTTAATCGCGCATAGCGCCGAACCATTGCCACCTATGCGCTAAACTTCAGCCACATTGAATCCCTATCGCCGACCCGGCAGAGGATCGTGATGGCTGGTGATTTCAGATTGGTTGAGCATCAGAAACACGAGATCTTCTGACACCACTCAGTAACGAAGTTCAGGAATACACCAATGAAAATATGGATGGTCGCTGCAGCCGCGTCCCTAATCTCTACAGCTGCGGTCGCCGAAGAGCGTCACTTTGTCTGCGTATCTGAACGTGACGGCAGCGAAGTACGCCTTAACCGAGCTGCGACCGGTGACAAGGGCAGCATCTCAACCAAGGACATCAACGGCGACGCCATGGTGTTTAATGGCGTCGGGAATATGACATTCGTCCACATCGAAAAAAATGACGTGATGACATTTGTCGTTCACTTGTCCGACTTGTCCTATGATCTTTCAATCAAAGGGTCGCAAGCCGGGGTCGACCATGGAAATTGTAAAGAAGGCGATGCCTAAACTACGTCTTCAACTGTGGATAGCGCAGATGACGCTAATAAATTCATCCGCGTACATTTGCCCAAAACATAGTTAATGAACACAGTTGGTGACCGTCGGTTCCGGGGCGGTTGCCAATTGCATCCATAACGCTTTCGTTAGACTTGTGCGTCTTTTCCCAAATACGCTTGTCCGTCCTCAGTATTTGAAAACTAAGATAGCGCCAGACAGGCCACACAGTTTCAAAACCTGCTCAAATTTCGGGTAAAATCGTCGATTCTTTAGCACGAGATGTTGTGCAAATCCAAAGCGTCGTGCCATAAAGCCGCACCCGAGATAATGAGATGAACTTATGGACTTATTGA
>JBPCWT010000215.1:0-2617 GCA_051009255.1 Ruegeria sp.
GAACTAATGCTGAACGGTGAAGCGCAGGTCGCGCATCTGAATGCGATGGGTGAATGGGCGAAGAATGGCAAGTTTGTCTATACCGGGCGCCGCAACGAGGGTGGTGCAAACTTCCGGTCAGGTGAATGTGCGCTGTTCACCGAAAGCTCGGCTGGCTATGCTGGGATTAAGGCGGAAGCAGAATTTGATTTTGACGTACGGCCGCTGCCCTATTGGGAAGGCGTCGGAAACAGTCCGCAAAACACCATAATCGGTGGTGCATCGCTGTGGGTCATGGAAGGCCATGACGACGCCGAATATGCAGGCGTTGGTGAATTCCTCAGCTTCCTGTCATCCAGTGACGTGCAGGCGCAATGGCACCAAGACACCGGCTATCTGCCGATCACCTCAGAAGCGGGTGAAGCAACCCGCATAGCTGGGTTCTATGAGGAAAACCCCGGCACCGATGTGGCTGTGATCCAGATGACCGCGAAAGAACCAACTGCAAACTCTAAAGGTCTGCGACTGGGGTCTTTCGATCAGATCCGCGGAATCATCGATGAAGAACTGGAGGCCATCTGGGCGGGTGACAAGACTGCTCAGGAGGCGATGGACAGCGCCAAGGAACGTGGTGATGCGCTATTGCGTCGGTTCGAATCCGCCAACAACTAAGACAATAAAAGGTGGGCCAGTCGGTCCACCTTTTTTGCCAGGGGTCTGATGGAAAAACGGGTCAAGTTTAGCGGTTGGATTTTGCCGCTTTTGCTGATTGCGCCGCAAGTCGTGGTCTCAGCAGTTTTCTTTTTCTATCCAGCTGGACAGGCGGTCTGGCAATCTCTGTTCAACCCCGACCCTTTTGGACTGTCCATGCGATATGTGGGCCTTGGAAACTTCGAATACCTGCTGTCAGATAAATTCTATCGCGCGTCCTTTGTGACCACCGCAGTCTTTTCGGTTCTTGTCACAATTTGCTCGATGGTCCCCGCTTTATTTCTTGCTGTCATCGCTGATCGTTTACTCAAAGGGTCCGGCGTTTATCGTACTTTGTTGATTTGGCCCTATGCCGTAGCTCCAGCAGTTGCCGGCGTGCTCTGGCTTTTTATGTTCAATACCCGCGTCGGCGTGGTGTCCTGGTATCTTGGGCAATTGGGATACGACTGGAACCACGTTCTGAACGGGACAGAAGCCATGGGCCTTGTCGTCGTTGCATCTGCTTGGGGCCGGATCAGCTATAACTTTCTGTTTTTCTTCGCGGCGCTGCAAGCTATCCCAAAATCGGTCATCGAGGCGGCAGCCATTGATGGCGCGCATTTCTGGCGGCGGTTCTGGACAATTGTGCTTCCGCTCTTGTCGCCTACGACCTTCTTCCTGCTTGTGGTTAATATCGTCTATTCTTTCTTCGAAACCTTCGGCGTGATCCACACGATCACCGGAGGGGGGCCGCAACAAGCAACAACGATCCTTGTCTACAAAGTTTACTCCGATGGGTTCGTCAGCCAGGATCTCGGGTCATCTTCGGCGCAGTCGGTGATCTTGCTGATCGTGGTGGGGCTGCTGACGATCCTGCAATTCAAGTTCATTGAGAAACGGGTGCACTACTGATGGCGCGCGAAATTCACGGCATGGTCGAAAGGCGTGGCACGGGGCTCTGGCTCACCCATGTATTAATGATCCTTGGCGTGCTGGTGATCTTTTTTCCGATCTGGCTAGCTTTTGTGGCCTCAACCGTGACCCAATCGGACATCATCCGACCACCTATGCCGGTTTGGCCAGGCGACCAGCTCTGGATCAACTATAAGAATGCGCTGTTTTCAGGCATCAACGTGCCGGTTGGAACGATGCTGTTCAACAGTCTTGTCATGGCGATCGGGATCGCAGTAGGGAAGATCATCATTTCCCTTCTTTCGGCATTTGCCATTGTCTATTTCAAATTCCCTGGCCGCAGCATCTTTTTCTGGTTGATCTTCCTGACGCTGATGCTGCCTGTCGAGGTGCGGATCGTTCCCACCTATGAGGTAGTGGCAGGTTTTGGCATGCTGAACTCTTATTCCGGCCTGATCTTTCCCCTGATCGCCTCGGCCACAGCGACGTTTTTGTTCCGGCAATTCTTTTTGACCATCCCGGACGAACTGGCCGAGGCCGCCCGCGTGGACGGCGCCCGTCCTATGCGCTTCTTCTGGGATATTGTTGTCCCAATGAGCCGCACAAATATCGCCGCGCTGTTTGTGATCCTCTTTATCTATGGCTGGAACCAATACCTCTGGCCGTTGTTGATCACGACCGACCCGGAAATGAACACGATCGTTATGGGCATTAAACAGATGTTCCCTACGGGGGATGACTTTGCCCACTGGCCGACGATCATGGCGACCTCAATCCTTGCGATGATCCCGCCGGTGGTCGTCGTGGTGGGCATGCAACGGCTGTTTATTCGCGGCCTTGTTGATAGCGAGAAGTAACAGATGGCAACGGTTTCCCTGCAGGATATCAAGAAAAGTTTTGGCGACACCGAGGTGATTCACGACGTCTCGACCGACATCGCTGATGGTGAATTCATCGTCATTGTTGGGCCGTCGGGTTGTGGTAAATCCACATTGTTGCGTATCGTCGCAGGGTTGGAAACGGTGACCTCCGGGAC
>JBPCWT010000216.1:0-3961 GCA_051009255.1 Ruegeria sp.
AAATAAGAACTGATCCGGGGCTGTGCGCCACCGGTTATGGTGTCATTGATGAATTCAAAATTAAAGGCCGACACCAATGCCTCTCGTACCCGCCAATCGTCAAAGGGTGCTTTGCGCGTGTTCATTACGAACCCGGTCATGCCTGACGGTTTGCCGTGCGGTATCTCGGTTTTGACAACGTCGCCGCGTTTGACCGCTGGAAAGTTGTACTGGTTTGCCCATTTATCGGCGTTGAATTCGCGCACGGCCGTCAGTTCGCCGGCCTTGAAGGCTTCGAACAGGACGGTCCCGTCGCCATAGAACTCGATCCGCATTTCGTCGATGTTCATCGTTCCGCGCCGGAACGGGATATCGTTACCCCAATAGTCCGGGTTTCGGCGCAGTGTTACGTGTCTTCCGGCCTCGTAGTCATCAACGACGTAAGGGGCCGACCCAATTGGAACGTCGTGAAGCTGTGCGTCAGCAAAATCCTTGCCTTCCCACTGAGCCTTTTGAAGGATTGGCCGCATTCCGGCAATCAGGGCCAGTTCGCGGTCCGGCTCGTTAAATGTAATCCGAACACTACGTGGACCAGTTTGTTCAATACTTTCGATTTTTGACCACAGGCCGCGATATCGCAAATGCCCTTCGGTCCCCAGCGTTTCGTAAGACCAGATCACGTCTTCGACGGTTACAGGGCTGCCGTCAGAGAATCGGGCGTTTTCCCGCAGGGTGAATTCGACCCAGGACCGATCCGGAGCGGTGTCGATTGATTCGGCTAAAAGTCCATAAAGAGCAAAAGGTTCGTCCCAGGAACGACCCATCAAGCTCTCGTGTGTCCAGAAACGAAGCTGCCAAGGAGAGCTGCCTTTTTGGACAAATGGATTGAGGCTGTCGAACCCCCCGGTGTTGCCAAACACCACACGACCGCCTTTGGGCGCATCGGGGTTTGCATAAGGCAAAGACACAAAATCCGGTGGTAGGGCGGGGTCGCCATACATAGCTATGCCATGAGCCGATTCTGCATGGACCGTTGTAGAGGCGATTATTGCGGCGATTCCCGCAACGAATGGACGAAGTGGGCGTAGAAAATCCTGACGCATTTTGGCAACAATCCTGCTCTGGCATTATTTTGTTGGGTCTCACCGTACCGATGATTTTTCATATTTTCAAACTTTTAGCTTGGATGACGGCGCGGAATTGCTTATAAAGGTTGCACTGCTCGATAGGTTTCTTGCCTGTATGAAACCTGCCTCAATAACTTAACGCCCGCTTCGTGCGGGCGTTTTTTTTGTCCTGAGATTCTGCTTTGAAGTATTGAACTGATCAAGTGCTTCGCCGGGCATTTTGTGGTTTTCCCCCGTTTTCTTTGCACGTGCAGCATGGCAGTGTGCGGCCAAATGTTCAGTTACTGGGAGAGGCTTCATGAACTTGTCGGGAAAAACAGCAGTCATAACCGGATCAAACTCTGGCATCGGATTGGCGATTGCGCGGGAACTGGCCAAGGCCGGAGTCGGCGTCGTGTTGAATTCATTCACGGATCGGGACGAAGATCACGCTCTTGCTGCAGAGATCGCGAAAGAAACCGGATCGAACGCACGCTATATCAAGGCGGATATGTCCAATGCCGATGAATGTCGCGCGTTGGTCGAACAGGCGGGGGCTTGCGATATTCTGGTTAACAATGCCGGTATCCAATATGTCGCCCCGATCGACGAATTTCCGGTCGACAGCTGGAATGCGATCATTGCGATCAACATGAGCTCTGTTTTTCATACGACGGCTGTGGCGTTGCCAATGATGCGCAAGGCAGGGTGGGGTCGCGTGATAAACATCGCCTCGGCGCACGGGCTGACGGCGTCGCCGTTCAAAAGCGCCTATGTGGGTGCCAAGCATGGTGTGGTTGGCATTACCAAGACCGTTGCGCTGGAAACGGCGGAAGAACCGATAACCTGCAACGCGATCTGCCCTGGCTATGTCATGACGCCAATCGTGGAAAAGCAGATTCCTGACCAGATGGAAGTTCATGGAATGGATCGGGAAACCGTTATCCGCGAGGTTATGCTATCACGCCAACCTTCGCGGCAGTTTGCAACAGTGGAACAGTTGGCGGGAACGGCTGCATTCCTGTGTTCGGACTCGGCGGCTCAGATCACCGGTACGACGATTTCGGTTGATGGCGGTTGGACCGCACTTTGACCCATAATGGGGGCGTGTCCCCCATTGCCCACAGTATTCTCTGACCGAAGAAAGGGCATCCTAGTGAAACAGATTAATCTGGCATTGCAAGGCGGTGGGGCGCATGGTGCGTTTACTTGGGGAGTTCTGGATCGGCTTTTGGATGAAGAAGATGTCGAGGTCGCTGCGATAACCGGCACCTCGGCGGGCGCGTTGAACGGAGCGGCATTCAAGTCCGGGATCGTTATGAATGGACGCGATGGCGCCCGCAAATGTCTGGATACCTTGTGGAAACGAATGGGCGCGGTTGGCGATATGCGAATTGCCCACTGGATGCGGGGGTTGGAGCCAGCGCAGGTTGCACAGGCCATCGAGTATTCAATTCCATTTTCCGTCGCTGATGCATGGTCGCGCATGGTGTCGCCGTACGCTTATGGTCCGTTTTTTCGCAATCCATTGGCATCGGTCGTTGATCGATTCAATTTCAAGGAAATTTGCGCTAACGAAGGGCCGCAGTTGTTCGTATGCGCCACCTGCGTTCGCAGCGGAAAGATCAGAGTGTTTTCGGGGGACGAGATCACGACGGATGCCATACTGGCATCGGCTTGTCTGCCGCACTTGTTTCAGGCAGTTGAAATCCACGATCCGGGATCAGGTCAAACCGAGGCTTATTGGGATGGCGGCTATACCGGCAATCCCGCGCTTTACCCATTGTTCAACAACGAACTGCCGGACGATGTGGTTGTTGTGAATATCAATCCCCTGGAACGTGATGAAATCCCCAAAACACCGCAGCAGATACAAAACCGGGTAAATGAAATCAGTTTCAATTCGTCCCTGTTACGCGAATTGCGCGCAATCAGCTTTGTTCAGCGCTTGCTAAAAGAGGGAAAGCTGAAGGCCGGAGAGATGAGCCGCGTTCTGGTTCACATGATTTCAGATGACGAGTTGATGAACAGCTTGTCGGTGGCAACCAAGACGGTGCCGACGCCAGTTGTGCTGCATAAACTGAAACATGCGGGGCGGGCCGCTGCGGACCGATTTTTGCAGGATCACAAAGACGATCTGGGAAGGCAAAGCACGGTCGACCTGCCCGCTATGTTTGGGTGATTATTCAGGTGGTTGCGTCGGATCTTTGTCGTTCGGGTAAACGAGGCCGGCAGAGATTACCAACTTGGCGGCATCCTCGATCGACATGTCCAGCAGGATGACGTCTTCGGCTGGGAAAAACAGCAGAAAACCCGAAGTTGGGTTAGGTGTTGTCGGAACAAAAATGCTTAGCAATTCACCAGCGGTTTCTGCACGTTCACTTACCTCGCCCCTGGCAGAGGTCGAAACAAAGCCTATAGCCCAGATACCCCGGCGGGGATATTGGATCAGACAGGCCTTTTCAAAAGACCGCTCGGTCTGGGCAAAGACCGTTTCGGAAATCTGCTTGATGCCCGAATAGACAGAGCGGACAACCGGCATCCGGTCGACGATACCTTCGGCAAGTTGGATCAGGGACCGACCCAGAATTCCCTTGGCAACCCAGCCCACGATGATCGTAAAGATCAGGAATATTATGACGCCAACGCCGTGCAGGTTGATGCCGACATATTCTTCGGGTTGGAACTGTTGCGGTATCAGCGGCAGTACCGCGCTGTCGATCCAGCCGACCACTGACCAGATCAACCAGACGGTCAACCAAACCGGGGCAATGACAACGATGCCGGTCAGAAACGACGCGCGCAAACTGGCGAACAGTCCGGGGCGGCGATGAGGTTCTTCGTCGAACGGTGTATTCATTACGGTTCCGAGTGGC
>JBPCWT010000217.1:0-5830 GCA_051009255.1 Ruegeria sp.
TCAGCACTTCGGCTAGGGTAACTTCGTCGCCCGGCAGACCTTCGCCCGCAATATCGACCTGTGTGTTTCCCATGCCCATGCGTACAGGCAAACGTCCGGTCATCTGCGCGACACGGGTCGGTGTGCAGGAAGGTTCCGTATACATCCGAACCATTCGCATCGCCTGATCAGAAAATGCGTTGATGTTTGGCGTCTCATATCCCTGCACGGCGTTCAGTTCCGGGATGTCCATGTCGCCAAAACCCAAATCGTCGATCAGGACGCTGATGATATTTGGCGGCTTGCCCCCATTGTCCGAGCTGAATTCTTCAAGCAAGGCATCGACAGCTGCATCGTCTGCGGCCCACTGATCCGCATTTTGCGCTTGTAGAATGTAATATTCGGAATCGTGCGCAATGGGCGCGTCCTGTGCCATGGCAGCAGATGCCGCAAGGCCCAGCGTACATGAAAGCAATAACTTTTTCACAATTGTCTCCCCACAAAATATGCAATCAGGCCGCTTCGGCCCTCTCAGAAACTCGGTTAACATCGGTATGCGGAAAGAACTCGGCCCAGACGTGCCAGAACATTCCCGGTTTCAATACCTCTACACGCTCCAGCTTGCCCGCCGGTGTGTTACCAAAGAAATCAATCTCGCCGACGGGTGCGCCGGTCGTGTTGTACCAGACCCCAAGGCTTTCATACCGCGGGTGCCATGCGACCAGGACATCTTGCCCGCCAACCTGCGCGTTCACGATGTTGCCGTTTTCAACGACGAAATCATCGGTCCAGCAAACCGCATCATCCCCGATATTGATGCCCCAGACATAGGCCTTGTTATCCAGCCGCTCGTCAAAATGGCTCATATTATCCATGACAGGCGCTGCTTCGCGGTGCTGTTTCCCGATCGAGGCAGAAAAAACCATTTCCAGCACCGTATCGAACAAAAACAGGACCATGTTTTTCGGGGGCTTGTTCAGGAAAACAGTCCCGTCAGGATAGGCCTTTCTAAAGCCACGAAAGGTCATACGGAATGTGGGCCAGGGCTTCATCGCCAGCGAAGGCTTCAACGGACATACCGCGCCAGACTCTGATTGCGACGTGTCTGCTTCACGAAATCCATAGATTTGCTGAATTGGTTCACCGGTCTTGTTGTCCCGCAGGATCAGATTGTTGCCATGCTGCGCCAACACCTCAAGGTCCAAGGCCTGCCCCTCGACTTCGGGCGTATAGCCGATGCCAAGGTTCGCCATCGCGCAGTATGTCATCACCACGTTTTTCCCTGCCAAACCCTCATCGTTCCCGGCCAGGTGTGGGCGCATGATCTGGGCATCGGGATGCGCACGGGCAACGCCATCATTTTCGATGACCAGAACAGGGCTGGCAGGGCTGACGAACTCGCGCGCCTCTTCAACGGTGTAGTATTTGGCGGTGGACTTTTGATTGCGCAGGCCGACATGGACCCAGACATAAGGAAAACCGATGAGGATCAAACCCAATAACAGCGCAATCCAGTAGATCCAGCCCGGCCCCGCGCCAAAGGCGAAGTGCATCAGGCTCATGACGATCAGTCCGCCCAACGCCGTACCGACAAGCCGGTTTTCGTTGCGGATAAAGCGGACCATGTTTTCGCGCTTTACCTTCAGGACCATCTGGCTGACATCACCAAGATCGCGAAAATAGACAAAGCCAATTCCCAAAGACAAGAACAGGCCAAGGTAGAACAAAAGGCTTGCAAACATAAACAGTTCTCCGAATCCCCCGCCATGTTATTCGGCGAGGGGGGCCGAGCATAGTCTGCAAATATTCAAATTTCAGGTTTTAAACCTGCGGGCTGAACTCAGAACGACATCGCGGCCTGAACAGCGCGGTGCCAGCGGTCATAGGTGGCGTCACGTTCGCTTTGCGCCAATTCCGGTTCAAACCTGCGGTCCAGCTTCCATGTGGCCGAAAACCCGCCCTGATCCGGATAAACCCCGGCCTTCATGCCCGCCAGCCACGCCGCGCCCAGCGCCGTTGTCTCTTGCATGACGGGTCGGTCAACAGGGGCGCCCAGGCAATCCGACAATCCCTGCATGCCCCAGTCAGATGCGCTCATCCCACCGTCAACGCGCAGGATCACATCAGCATCCGCGCCCCAATCGCCCTGCATGGCGTGCCACAGGTCGCGCGTCTGAAACGCGATGCTTTCCAGGGTGGCGCGCGCGATTTCCGCCCGGCCTGAATTGCGCGTCAGGCCAAAGATCGCACCGCGGCAGTCGGGTTTCCAATAGGGTGCGCCAAGGCCAGTGAAAGCCGGCACCAGAACGACGTGCTGGTTCGGGTCGGCCTGTGCCGCCAGCTCCCCGCTTTGCGGTGCCGAGTCGATGATCTGAAGCGCATCGCGCAGCCATTGTACCGCCGCGCCAGCAATGAATATCGACCCTTCCAGCGCATAGGTGCGCTGACCGTCCAGCTGATACGCGATTGTCGTCAGCAATCGGTTCTTGGATGCTACCGGGTTTGGTCCCGTGTTCAACAGCGCAAAGCATCCGGTGCCATAGGTTGATTTCATCATTCCCGGCTCGAAACAGGCCTGACCAATCGTCGCCGCCTGCTGATCCCCTGCGACCCCCAATATTGGGATGTCACCGCCAAACAGGGTTGTCCGGCCAAACTCTGACGCGCAGTTCTGCACAGTTGGCAACATTGCAACCGGCACATCCAAAAGCTCGCAAATCTCTTTGCTCCATTCCCCCTTGTGAATGTCGAACAACAGCGTGCGCGCTGCGTTTGTTGCGTCCGTGACATGGTTGCGGCCTTCGGTCAGTCGCCAAATCAGAAAGCTGTCGATGGTGCCGAACAACAGATCTCCGGCCTTGGCGCGTTCGCGTGCGCCGGGAACTTTATCCAGCAGCCATTTTACCTTGGTGGCTGAAAAATAAGGGTCCAGCAGCAGCCCGGTCTGCGCTGTTACGTCATCTTCGCAATCGGCCTGTCGGAAGCGCTCGCAAATCTCGGAAGTACGTCGATCCTGCCAGACAATGGCGTTGTGAATTGCCTTGCCGGTGGACTTGTCCCAGACAACCGTGGTTTCGCGCTGGTTGGTAATCCCGATGCCTGCGATCTGTTGCGGCGCTACGCCCTTGGATTCCAGAACTTCGCGGCAAGCCGACAGAACGCTGTTCCAGATTTCCTCGACGTCATGTTCAACCCAGCCTTCGTGCGGAAAATGCTGGGTAAACTCTTGCTGCGCGGTGCCAACGCGTTGCATTTCAGCGTCGAACAGAATTGCCCGGGATGACGTTGTGCCCTGATCGATTGCCAAAATATATGTCATGCCCACGTTCCCTGTTTCATTTTGCGGGCGACATTAACGCGAAGATCGCAGGTTCTGCCAGAGCAGAAATCCGGACCTGCGCCATCATTTATGTTCCGCCTGCGCCAACATTTCCTTGATTGCCCCCGGCTTTACAGGAACATTGTAAACAGCGCGGCCTTCGACCAAGCTGGCCGTTGAGTACTACAGGGAGAATTTTTCATGAAACAGCAAATGTTTCGGTCACTCGCTTCGGCGCTGGCGGTTGGTGCCAGCTTGTTTGGGACACAGGTTTTGGCCAAATCGGACTTCACCATAGGGATGCAGCTGGAACCGCCGCACCTCGATCCAACGAGCGCCGCCGCACAAGCCATCGATTCGGTTGTCTACACCAACGTGTTCGAAGGCCTGACCCGGTTCATGGGTGACGGTTCGGTTGTGCCAGGACTTGCAGAAAGCTGGGAGATCTCGGACGACGGCAAGGTTTATACGTTCAAGCTGCGTGAGGGTGTCACGTTCCACGACGGCTCGACCTTGGACGGCGAAGACGTCAAGTTCAGCCTCGACCGCGCCCGCGCCGAAGACAGCGCCAACGCTCAAAAAGCGTTGTTTGGGGGCATAGACAGCGTCGAGGTCGTGGACCCGCTGACGGTCAAAGTAACCTTGTCAGAGCCGAATGGCCTGTTCCTGTTCAACATGGCCTGGGGTGATGCGGTCATTGTCGCGCCGGAAAGCATCGAAAACATCAAAACCAACCCGGTTGGCACTGGCGCCTACACCTTTGGCGACTGGATTCAGGGCGACAGCATCGTGCTGAACCGCAACCCGGACTATTGGGGTGATCAGCCTGCGCTGGAACAGGCGACGTTCAAGTTCATATCAGACCCAACCGCGGCGTTTGCCGCGTTGATGGCCGAGGATATCGACGCCTTCGACAACTTCCCCGCACCGGAAAACCTGCCACAGTTCGAGGCAGACCCACGTTTTCAGGTTCTGGTCGGCTCGACCGAAGGTGAAACCATCCTGTCCACCAACAACAAACAGCCACCGTTCGACAATATCATGGTGCGTCAGGCCGTTGCTCATGCAATTGACCGGCAGGCAATCATTGATGGCGCGATGTTCGGATATGGCACCCCGATCGGAACGCATTTCGCGCCCCATAACCCGGCTTATGTGGATCTGACCGGCGACTCTGCCTATGACCCGGAAAAATCCAAGGCTCTGCTGGCCGAGGCGGGAATGCCGGACGGGTTCGAAACAACCCTGCATCTGCCGCCGCCATCCTATGCACGTCGCGGTGGTGAGATCGTCGCAGCACAGCTGGCCGAGGTCGGTATCAAGGCCGAAATCATCAACGTGGAATGGGCTCAATGGCTGGAAAGCGTGTTCAAAGGCAAGGATTTTGGCCTTACAATCATCAGTCATACCGAACCGATGGATATCGGCATCTATGCCCGGCCTGATTACTATTTCCAGTATGACAGCGTTGATTTTCAGACCCTGATGGAAACGCTGAACGCAACAACGGACCCGGACGAGCGCGCAAAGCTTTTGGGCGATGCGCAGCGCCTGATCTCGTCTGATTACGTGAACGGCTACCTGTTCCAGCTGGCAAAGCTGGGCGTGGCAAATGCCAAGGTTCAGGGCCTTTGGGAAAATGCCCCGACTGCCGCCACGGACCTGACCGGCATCAGCTGGTCCGAGTGATGTGATTTCCGGGGCCTCGTTACGGGGCCCCGGACGCGACCTTATTTATGAAAAGATTTATTAACATAACCAAACTCACCCTGGTTTTAGCTTTTTCCGCTGTTCTTCTGGCAGGATGGGGACTGCCCCTGCACGCGCAGGAATTCTTGGGGGGCGGGTTCAAATCGCCTGTGGGCACACCTGAAAACCCGCTTGAAGTTGGCGTTGGCATCAAGATCGACCAGATCACCAGCGTAGATCAAAAGGCTGAAAACTTTGGCGCCGTCGTAGTGCTCCGGGTCGAGTGGAGTGACCCGGCGCTGACGTTTGACCGTGAAGAAGCCGGTCGCGAAATCCGCGTTTTTAATCCCACCGCATTTGCAGAATACGCCAGTACAATTGACACGGTTCTTCCCGCTTTCGTCATACACAACCAGCAGTCAAACCGGTGGATTCACGAATCCGCCATCGCGCAAAGCTATGACGGGCGCGTAACCTACGTTGAAAAATCTTCTCTGACGCTTCAGGCCCCGCATTTCAATTTTCTGAAATACCCGTTCGACACGCAGGAATTTCATTTCGAAGTGGTCTCGATCTTTCCATCCGAATTTGTGTCTTACAAACCTTTGCCGGGATATTCAGGTCTGGGCGATCTGCTGGGCGAGGAAGAGTGGATTCTGCAAAACGCGCGGGTTGAAAAGTCAACTGTTGTCGGGCTGTCGGGGCGGGTCAGCGACCAGGTCGAACTGGTTTTCGAAGGCAAGCGACACCTGACCTATTACGTGATAAGGGTTTTTCTGCCGATGCTGGTTCTGATCACGGTGGGCTGGGCGCTGTTCTTTCTGGACGAGTACCGCAAGAGGA
>JBPCWT010000218.1:0-13000 GCA_051009255.1 Ruegeria sp.
GTGGATGTGCGGCTATCGCCTGCTTTTGGACCTTTCAGCGAGTTGCTGAGGTTTATTCCACGCTGGCTTAAGGTCATTGCGATGGCGCGTGCCATGATGGTTGCCTGGGAGAAAAGCGGACATTCGGCTGTTCCGCAGCATAAGACAGATTGGGCTCTGAGCGGAAGATGAACCGGAGATTTCGAATGTCTGCTTGGGAGTGGCGAGCGGACGATCCCGCCCGCCAAAAGTGTTAAAGATCGATACGTTCGGCAATACTCAGGGCGTCTTCAAGCTCGACGCCGAGGTAACGGACTGTACTGTCCACCTTGCTGTGACCGAGCAGAAGCTGAACGGCACGTAAGTTTCCAGTCTTTCTGTATATCAAAGCAGCTTTGGTGCGCCTAAGCGAATGCGTGCCGTAGCTGGACGGATCGAGACCAATCGATAACACCCAATCCCGGACAAGCCTAGCGTATTGCCGGGTCGAAAGATGTGGCAAAACACGCAAACGACTTGGAAACAGATAATGTTGTCCACGCATGTCCGCCGAAGAGACCCATTGTGACACGACTTCACGTGTATTCTCCGTCACTTCAAATTGCACTGGCTTCGCAGTTTTACTTTGAACAACGGATACCCGATCGCGAACAGAATTGCCGACGGCGAGATCGTTAACCCTCAGGCGGACGAGATCGCACCCGCGCAACTTGCTATCGATGGCAAGATTGAACAATGCCAGGTCTCTCAGCTTGTTTGCAAGTTCGAGCCGAGCGCGAATGGCCCAGACTTGCTTTGGCTGCAATGGCCGCTTTTGTCCAACTAGTCTGCCTTTGTTCCAGGGCGGACGACGCGTTGTGACAACGGGAAGTAGAGATTTGGACATCTTAGATCTCCGTCCATTCCCTTCCGCCCCAAACATCGACACTGTGCCGACAGCTGCAGTCTAATTGCCGCTCGCGTGTCTTCAGCACAGGAAAGTTCTCAGGTTTCAGGAACTGCCACCGCTGATCTTCTTACCCATCACATCCGCTGCCTGCCGCAACGGGTCATCTGCGAGGTGCGCGTAGCGTTGCGTGGTGGACGGGTTCGTGTGTCCAAGCAATCGACCGACTATAGGCAGACTCAGACCGCTGGAAACGAGATGCGACGCATGTGTATGCCGATTGTCGTGGATACGGTAGTCTTGAAGACCTGCAGATGTGGTGACCGAGCTCCAAAATTTCTTCAGATCTTTATACGGTTGGTCCGGAGAGAGTCCCGGAAACAACCAGCGACTTTCGGTAGATTCCCCTGCGCTCATTGCCGCAAGCAAATCACAGGTTGCTGACGATATTGGCAAGTGC
The DNA here is from genome assembly GCA_051009255.1 of Ruegeria sp. Classification (GTDB taxonomy): domain Bacteria; phylum Pseudomonadota; class Alphaproteobacteria; order Rhodobacterales; family Rhodobacteraceae; genus Ruegeria. Next base: position 1,326 of record JBPCWT010000218.1, read on the forward strand.
TCTCGTCGCTTTTGCTTTGTGTGGTGCGACGGCTTTGTCCAGACCGCGCGATCCAAATCGAAGTCTTCCCATTTTGCCGTCAGGACTTCGCCGATCCGTGCACCTGTCAGGAGTTGCAGGCGTATAGCGTTGGCTGCAACCTGATTTGGATGCTCTGACAGAGCCACCAAAAGCCTTTGCAGCTCATCGTCTGACAGCCAGCGGTCCCGCTTTTCCTCGGGAAACTTTTCTATACCGCGCGCCGGATTGTCAGAACGCTGACCCCAGCGCACAGACAGTTCAAACATTTTCGACATGAGGGCCAGAGTGCGATTGGCTTGATATGGCGTATCACGCATTTGATTGTGAAGCTTTTGAACATGCTGATGCGTCACTTCAATGACTTTAAAGTCCCCAAGCTTGGGGAGAATGTATCGGTCCAGCATCGACCGATCATTCCGAACACTACCGGGACGTTTCTTTGGCTCCGCATGTTCGGTCATGGATTGCTCCGTAAGTGAGTTCACCGTTGGTGAATGCCTGAGCGTTTGAGCATCCGCGACAGGATCTCCGCCACGCACTACGTCAGCAAGAAGCGCGCGGGCCATTCCGCGGGCGGCGCCCAAAGACAAGGTTAGCCCATATCGCCCAAGTGTCTTGCGTTTCGACCGACCGGTTTGTTTGTTGCGATATTGAACCAAGAAGCTTTTGACACCGGTCGTTTTTACGCGGAGTCCAAAACCCGGCAAACCGTCGTCCCAATAGATCGTGTCCCGGTTCGTTGCTGAAATGCGATCGACACTTGATTTTGTTAGTTTGGCGTTGGGCATATTGCATCCAGATGACTTAGGTAAGCATAGGGTAAGCAAAATGCGGGGAGTTGGGAAGAGCTTTGTAGAAACCACAACACGCGAACACTCCAATTATTAAAGGGAATACGTCGCTCAATCGAACTGCCCATAACGCTATCGAAAAGAGGTAATAAGACTTTTAATCATTGGGTCGCAGGTTCGAATCCTGCACGGCTCACCACTTTTTACTCTCTGTCTTTCCCTGGCTTGCTGGCTCGCGCAACAGGCTTCGGGTGTCACGTTTGACCGACATATTCTACCCGAACTGACCCTGACAAAACCATCCTGCCGACATCGTGTCGCCGTGGCCATAGAATAACCAAAGCTTATCTCCTTCTTCCGTGGTCACCACCCAGTAATCCCGCACGCCGCTGCGCCAGTTGGGGTCGTCCAGCCACCATTCCGGGGCGATGCGTTCCGGGCCGGTTGCCCGTGCCAAATGCAAGTTCCGGCCGCGCCAGCGAAAGGTTGCTGGAATCGTTGGCGCGTCTGGGGCGGTGACGGGTTCAGGTTGCCACATCAGCAAGGGGCGGGGGCGTGGTGGCAGGGGCCAGTCATGTGCTGGTTCCGACCAGGCGGCGGCCAGAGTTTGCGCGGTCTTTTCGGGGATATGTGACGCTGCCGGGTGATGGCGCGTGATTGCCTCAAGCCCAACCCTTGCGCCCAGTTTGCCGATCAGATCATCAACGGCCGTGTTGCCCTCCAACCTGTCGCGGACAGCGCGGCGGGCCTCGGCATGGCCGGCCAGTGTACGGGCATGGATAGGTTCGGACTGCACGACCTCCAGTCGCAGCATATCGATCCCATAGCCCGCGTCGATCTGGTCGATCTTCATCTCTAACAAGGGGCGAATGCGATGTTTGTCGAATGCCGGGCGGGCCAGCCCGATCTCGACGATCTCGGCGGCCTGATCGGTCCGATGGGCCTCCAGCCGCAGGGTTCGCGCACCGCGCCCCTTGTCTTCGAGCTTTGCGCAAAGCGCGGGCAGCATCCGGTCTATGGCGGCCATTACATCCTCGACCAGCCCGATCGGGTTGGGCAGGGTCATCCGCACCGCAAAGTGATGCGGCGGCCGAGAGGGAGAGACCGGTTCGGGCGCGCTACCCATGGCCTGATCCAAGCGCAGGACCAGCCCCCGCCCGAACCGCCGGGCCAGGCTGGCCCGAGGCTGGCCCAGCAAGTCTCCGACCCGGCGCAGGCCCAGGCGGTTCAGCTGCGCCATGACCTGCTCTTCCAGCCGCAGCGCTGCAACAGGCAGTGGGCTGAGTGCGCCATAGGTTTGTCCGGGCGCCGCGATGCGGGCCCCGCCACCCAATGCCATCACCTGTGGCGCGGCGCCCCCTTTGGTCCAGTGTCGCCGCTTGCCCGCACGGGCGCGGGTGGCGCGTGCTTCCTGGCTGATGGCGTCGCCGTTGCGGTCCGACGTAGCCTCTTGCCCAGCAAAGCGCGCCAGCGCCCAGGCCGCGCCCAGCGTGTCGGCGATGCCCATCTGTACGCTCAGGCCCATATCGGCACAGTCGGTTTCGATCACGCTCAACAGGGCTTCTTCACCCCCGAACAGATGGGCGCAGCCCGACAGGTCGACGACCAGACCGTCAGGCAGTTCCTCGGCCACCCAGGGGCTGAACTTGCCTACCCAACGCCGTAATGCGCCCAGAAAGGCAGCTTCGGCCGGGGTATTGCGGGTGCGGGTGACAAGGGTCGCGCACATGGCATGGGCGTCGCGTACCGGTTGACCCACGCGCAGGCCGGCGGCCTGCCCTTCGGCATTCAGCGAGGTGACGACCTGCATGTTGGATTGCTCTGCCACCACGGCCAACGGTCCGGCGTGCAGGCCGCGTGCGGCGCGCACCAGCCGTTCAGCCCCAAGACGGGGGAACCACAGTGACAGTATTCGGCGTTTTGGCATTGGGCAGACATTAAAATGTTCTCATTTTGTTCTTATATGAGAATCATGTCACGAGTCGAGCCCACGCCGCAGTTAGCCGCAGCTCAGGCGCTGGATGACACCGGATCCGTTCACATACACATTCAGCCGGTCTATGCGATAATCCTGCGTTGCGATGCCATCGGGCCCCAACACGCGGGATCGCTCCGGCAAATCAGCCTGAATCGTCGACACCGGCTGTCCAATGGAATTTGCAAAAGGCTCTCCCTTGCAAAAGGACAGATCCACAGGGGCGTTTTCAGTTGTGGCAGGGATATCTTCTGGGATGGTCGTGTCAGCGCAAGCGGCCAGTAGAATCAGGATCGGGATAAAACGGTGCATTGGCGCTCCTTTTTTCGGCAATGTCGTTTCTGTAATATCAAATATTTAGCCAGCCTGTCACGAAAGCACAGTTGAAAACACCCTGTATTTGACGCAGGGTCAGGTCAAAATTGACAGGGAGATAAAAACCATGCGTACCCGTGCCGCCGTCGCCGTTCAGGCAGGCAAACCATTGGAAGTGATGGATGTGAACCTCGATGGTCCCAAGGCGGGCGAGGTTCTGGTGGAAATCAAGGCCACAGGTATATGTCACACCGATGAATTCACCCTGTCGGGTGCCGATCCCGAAGGTCTGTTTCCGGCCATTCTGGGTCACGAAGGCGCGGGTGTCGTGCTAGAGGTCGGGCCGGGCGTCACCAGCCTGAAACCGGGCGATCATGTCATTCCACTCTACACTCCGGAATGTCGCGAGTGTGAATACTGCCTGCACCCCAAAACCAACCTGTGTCAGGCGATTCGCGAAACTCAGGGCAGGGGTCTGATGCCTGATGGCACCTCGCGGTTTTCGACGCTGGATGGCGATCCGATCCTGCACTACATGGGTTGCTCGACCTTTTCGAACCACACGGTTCTGCCGGAAATCGCGCTGGCCAAAGTGCGCGAAGACGCCCCGTTCGACAAAATTTGCTATATCGGTTGCGGTGTAACCACGGGTATCGGTGCTGTTATCAACACCGCCAAGGTCGAAATCGGCAGCCGCGCCATCGTGTTTGGTCTGGGCGGGATCGGCCTGAACGTGATCCAGGGGCTGCGTCTGGCCGGCGCGGATCAGATTGTGGGTGTGGATCTGAACCCGTCCAAGGTTGAAATGGCGACCAAATTCGGCATGACCGATTTCGTGAACCCGACCGAAGTCGAAGGTGATCTGGTGCCTTACCTAGTGAACCTGACCAAGGGCGGCGCCGACTATACCTTTGATGCGACCGGCAATGTTCAGGTGATGCGCGCAGCGCTGGAATCCGCGCACAAGGGCTGGGGTGAATCGATTATCATCGGCGTAGCGCCCGCAGGGGCCGAGATTTCGACCCGTCCGTTCCAGCTGGTCACAGGCCGATCGTGGCGCGGCACTGCATTCGGCGGGGCAAGTGGTCGAACCGATGTTCCCAAAATTGTTGACTGGTACATGGACGGCAAGATCGAGATCGACCCGATGATTACGCACACCATGGGACTGGACGACATCAACAACGGCTTCGACCTGATGCATAAGGGCGAGAGCATCCGTTCGGTCGTGATTTATTAAAAGCGTTCAGGCCCGGCGGGGTTCTGCAAGGTAATTCAGCGGCGTGCAGAAGTGCGCGCCGTTTTTTTGTTTTCAAAAACCCGATGCCCTACTTTCCGGGTCTTGACGCACCCGTATCGACTCTTGGTGAACGTATGCGCAGAACCGGTGTGTTTGGCGACACGTTTGTTCGGCTTTCGCGCCAAAGGACAAACACGCCTGATGCAATGATAACGCTGGCGCCAATCGCCACCCAAATGTCCGGGGTTTCACCAAAGAACAACATGCCAAAAATCGTTGCCCAGATGATCTGGCTGTACTGACTGGGCGCAATCGCCCCTGCCGGTGCAGCACGGTAGGCCATGATGATCAGGTGCTGGGCGATAACGGAAAACACCCCGACCAGCGCCATCATACCCAGATGCAGCAGCGAAGGCGGTTGATAGACGACAGGTTGCGCAAGGCTCATTATAATGATCGCCAGCAGCATGGGATACAGGATCAGAACGGCTGAACGTTCCTCGTTTCCGATTTTCCGCACAAGGACCGACGCAAAAGCGCTGCAGAATGCTGCCGTCAGGGCGGCCAGATGGCCCAAGGTGATATCTGTCGAACCCGGTCGCAGAACAATCAGAACACCGATCAAACCGACACCAACTGCTGCCCAACGCTGGACGCGGACGACCTCGCCAAGCAGGGGTATAGACAGCACGGTCACGATGAGAGGGAACGAAAAGAGCAGCGAGTACACTTCGGCAAGCGGTAGGACAGAAAAAGAATAAAATGCGCAGGACATCGCGGTAACCATCAACGCCGATCGCAAAAGCACCAGCCACGGGTGGTGTGGCCGAAAGTTGTCGGTTGTCCTGTCCGCCAGTATCGTCACTGACATCGCGACAAAGGAAAACAGCGTCGCAAAAAAGATGATCTGAAGCACAGAGTAGGTGCCGCCAAGATATTTTATCAGCGCGTCATGGCTGGCAAAAACCGCAAAGCCCACAAAGGCATACCCAAGTCCCTGAACGGTGGTGTTTGGAGTGCTCATTCAATTGGCCTCGGGCAAATTTTGGGTGCTGAATTCCGTTGATCAGGGCGGAGTCGTCTGGCTGTCATCTGTTGATTAAACTCAATCTTCCAGAACCGGTAGCCCAAATTTTACCGCTAACATCTGAGTAGACGGAGTTCTGCCGACAGTCACCGCAGGATCGGTGGTGCCCCGGCTGGCTGTCGTGCCGCGGTTACGCCAGCTCTCATGCCTGCGCCGATACGTCGTGCCAGTGCGACCCACGGAATGGCCGTTTCGGGCGGCAGGTTGCGGTGGGCGACCTCTTCGAACAAATCTAGCCAGCGGGCGAACAGATCGGGCGTGATGTCTGGCCGTTCGATGTGCACCCGTTGCGGATTGCCGTCATAGCCGCGCTCGAACAGGATTGCGTTTCGCCAAAAGGACGCGATTTTTTCTTCGTGCGCGGGCCAGTTGTGAACATGGTTCTGAAAAATGGGGCCAAGCAAGTCGTCCCGTCGTACGCATTCATAGAACGAGCTGACCTGCTGATCGATCTGCTCGGGCGTGACTGGAAACCGTGGAGGTATGGTAGGCTTGTTCATGTTCAGGAGCGTTTTGCGTTTCGTCTCTGTTACTGGCCAATAGCCGTTTCGGCGCTCAAGCCACAGGAGTGGTTTTGTCGCGCTGTCCGGGCGTCAGCAGGTGCCGCAGCAAAGCCACCGGATGCGCCCTGAGGCTGAGGCGGGTGGCGACATAATCCTCGACCACCTGCTCACCCAGCGACATTTGCGGCAGATAGGCCTCGGGCTCATCCAGCGCTTCGCCCTCCATATCCTGCGAGAACAGCGGTAGCGGCTTGGCGGCCGCTATCGCCTTGGCCTGCCACAGCGCCTCGCGCCGGGTTAGGTCACAGGCGGCAAAAGCATCCGCTTCGGCCAGCCGCTCGATCACCGCCGGACCCAGACCGGCACGGCGCCAGACATCGTCGACCTGGGTGTATCCGTTGCCACGCGCGGCGGTCAGCCAGCTTGCGTCTTCCTCGCTCAGCCCCTTGATCTGGCGAAACCCCAGCCGCAGGGCCAGCCCGCCATGACCGTCGGGTTCCATCACGTTGTCCCAGAAACTGGCATTGATACAGATCGGGCGAACGTGAACCCCGTGTTCTCGGGCGTCACGCACGATTTGGGCCGGGGCATAAAATCCCATCGGCTGCGAGTTCAGCAGCGCACAGGCAAAGATGCCCGGGTGGTGGCATTTGATCCACGCGCTGGCATAGACCAGCAGGGCGAAACTGGCGGCATGGCTTTCGGGAAACCCGTACGAGCCGAAGCCCTCGATCTGGGAAAAGCAGCGCTCAGCGAATTCATCGTCATATCCGTTACGCTTCATGCCGCGCAGGAACAGGGCGCGGAACTCGCTGACGTTCCCGTGTTTCTTGAACGTCGCCAGCGAGCGGCGCAGGCGGTCCGCCTGTTCGGGTGTGAAATCCGCACCAACAATGGCAATTTGCATCGCCTGTTCCTGAAACAGCGGCACCCCCAGCGTCTTACCCAGCACCTCGCCCAGCGCGTCCGAGGGAAAGCTGACTTCCTCCTCGCCATTGCGCCGCCGGATGTATGGATGGACCATGTCGCCCTGAATGGGGCCGGGGCGGATGATTGCGACCTCGATCACAAGATCATAGAAATTGCGCGGGCGCATTCGGGGCAAAAAGTTCATTTGCGCCCGGCTTTCAACCTGAAACACGCCGACGCTGTCGGCGATGCACAGCATGTCATAAACCTTTGGGTCTTCGGGCGGCAGCGTGGCCAGCGTATAAGTCGTCTGGTGATGCTGCCCGATCAGATCAAACGCCTTGCGGATGCAGGTCAGCATTCCAAGGCTCAGCACATCGACCTTGAGGATGCCCAAACTGTCGATGTCGTCCTTGTCCCAGCAGATGACAGTGCGATCCTCCATCGTGGCGTTCTCGATGGGAACCAACTCGTCCAGCCGCCCCTCGGTTATGATGAAACCGCCCACATGCTGAGACAGATGGCGGGGGAAGCCATTGATCTCATATACCAGCATTAGAGTCTGTTTCAGGCGGCGATCCTCGGGATCGAGGCCGATCTCGCGCATTCTCTGCGCTTCCAGCCCATCGGCCGAAAAGAACCCCCAAAGCTGCGAAGAAAGCGCGGAAATGGTGTCTTCGGCCAGGCCCATGGCACGGCCAACCTCGCGGATCGCACGCTTGCCGCGATAGTGGATGACCGTCGCGCACAGGCCCGCCCGGTGACGGCCATAGCGATTGTAGATGTGCTGAATCACCTCTTCGCGGCGCTCGTGTTCAAAATCCACATCGATATCGGGCGGTTCGTCGCGTGCTTCGCTGACAAAGCGCTCGAACACCATGGTTCCCATTTCGGGGCTGACCGAGGTGATGCCCAGGCAATAGCAGACAACCGAATTGGCCGCTGACCCGCGCCCCTGACAAAGGATGTGGCGAGAGCGGGCGAAATGCACGATGTCACGCACCGTCAGGAAATAGGGTTCGTATTTCAGTTTGCCGATCAGGGTCAGTTCGTGGGCCAACATGGCCTGCACCTTGTCGGACGCCCCGGCAGGATAGCGCCATTTCAGCCCCTCATGGGCCAGACGGTGCAGGCGCTCGGCAGGCGTTTCGGTGCCACTCACCTCGCTGGGGTATTCATAGCGCAGTTCATCAAGGGAAAATGTGAGTTGCTGGCTGAGCGCATGAGCACGGGTGATGGCGCCTTCGTGATTTTTGAAAATGCGCAGCATTTCGGCCCCGGATCGCAGGCGCTGTTCGCCGTTTGCCAAAGCATCGCGGCCCAGTTGATCCACCTTGCGGCGCAGGCGAATGGCACTCAGCACATCCGCCAGTTTGCGGCGGGAGCCGTGATGCATAAGGGGTGCGGCGCTGGCCAGCGTTGGAATGCCCAAACGATGTGATTCAGTCTCTAACAAAGAGAAATAGGCCGCATCCGCACCATCATATCGGGGATGGAGCAGCAGATGTATTCGCCCGGCAAAGTGGCGCGCCAGCTGTTGCGCCTGCATTTCCCACCCGCGCGCGCCGCGTTGCGACCGTTTCACCTGTGGCCAGAGCAGCAGGTGAAGGCCGTCAGAGAACTCCAACAGATCCGACAGATGCAGGATGCAGTCGCCTTTTTCGGCACGCAATCTGCCGGTGGACAGGATACGGCACAGGTTGGCCCATCCCTGTCGGTTCAGGGGCAAGGCCGTGATCGTTGGAGCATCGGTAAAGATCAGCCGCGCCGCCGGGATCAACCGGGGTACCGCATGAATCGGGTATGAGGCTGGTTTCGGGATGTGATCGGGACATGGCGGGCCAATTTGGGTGTTCTGCCCCTCCCATTCCAGGCGTTCGCGGACCTTGCGGGCGATCTCGCGGCCCTGAGTATGGGCGCGAACGATTCCGGCAACCGAATTGTCGTCGGCAATCGCGACGGCGGGCAGGCCAAGGGTAACGGCACGCTCCATGTACTCCTCGGGGTGCGAGGCCCCGGTGAGGAAGGTAAAGTTCGACGTGATCGACAATTCGGCATACATGACGATTCCCTAGTATATTCACGTTTTGTTCTTTTTCGAGTCCTTCCGTGCATTGCGCATGAAACGGGTCGTCCCCGGCGCCGCGGTTTTGGCATTCATGGCGCAGAACAGGAGACACCTAATGTACAAGATCACAGCATTGCCCACCCAAGAGGTTCGCGCCTATCAGGCCGGCAAGGCAGACGCCTATGGCAACACACCAGAGCGGTCCATCTCGGACGGCGACGGCAACCCCTGCCGTCACTGCCTGCAGAACATACCGGAAGGCGCAGAGATGCTGATACTGGCACACCGACCATTTGCCGAAACGCAGCCATATGCCGAAACCGGTCCGATCTTTCTGTGCGCGGATCAATGTGAACGGCACGAGGGCGGGGCAGAACTGCCACCGGTTCTGACATCGTCCCCGGATTATCTGATCAAGGGATACGGATCGGATGACCGGATCGTATACGGGACCGGGGCGATCACGCCCACAGATCAGATGGGCGAGGCCTTCAAGAACATCTTTGACCGACCGGATATCGCCTATATCCACGTTCGGTCAGCGCGCAACAATTGTTATCAGGCGCGGATCGACCGCGCCTAAAGCTTGACGCGATGCAACCCCCGGCGGGGCTGGTCGTGATCGTCGGCCGGGGGATAATCGGCGCGGCTGGAGGTGAATGAAATGAATACATCCTCAAGATCAGCTTCCTTGGTGCGGACGTCGCGGATGTGAATGCCGGCGCTTCGCACGGCTTCGAGCACCTGTTCGGCACTGGTCTGGTTGCTGCGATACTGAAGTACAAGGCTGCCATCATCACGTAGCGCAGCTTCGACCCCTTGGGCCGCAGGCATATTGGCGACAGGGCTGTCGGGGACAATCACCATGGTGCGGCTGTCCATTCGGCCCAGCAGGTTGGCGGTGCTGTCCTGCGCTACCTTCTCTCCGTGATTGATGATGGCAATCTCGTCGCACATCTCTTGTGCTTCTTCCAGATAATGCGTGGTCAAGATGATTGTCATACCCTGCTCGTTGAGCTTGCGTACGTTGGCCCACAGCATCTGGCGCAACTCGATATCAACACCGGCGGTGGGTTCATCCAGCACAAGAACCTTGGGATGGTGCACCAGCGCCTTGGCCAGCAACAGCCGCCGCCGCATGCCGCCCGAAAGGGTTCGGGCATACGCCTCGGCCTTGTCGCTCAGGCCGACGAGGGCAAGAATTTCGTCACTGCGTCTTTCGGATTTCGGAACGCCGTAAAGCCCTGCCTGAACTTCCAGAGCGCCGCGCGGTGTAAAGAAAGGATCGAGATTCAGTTCCTGCGGCATCACGCCAATGGCCGCACGGGATTGGCGCGGGTTCCGGTCCTGGTCAAAACCCCAGATTGAAACGCTGCCCGAGGATTTGACCACCAGACCCGCCAGAATATTGATCAATGTCGACTTACCAGCCCCGTTCGGGCCCAGCAGGCCAAACACCGATCCGCGCGGAACGGTCAGATCAATGCCTTTGAGCGCTTGTTTCTCTGGCTGACCCTTGTTGCCGCGATAGGTTTTCCGCAGCCCTGCGGTTTTAATTGCAGCCTCGTTCATTTGTGGCTCTTGCCCCCGGATTACGCTTCGCTCATAAACGCACCTAATGCATGCCCGCGAGGCCGACAACTCAAGAAGGATCGCCAGCCGTGACAATCGAAGCACCGGAAACCAAAATCGTCGACAAAAGCCGCATTGCCTGTGACGGTGGCGAAGGCGCATTGGGCCATCCGCGTGTCTGGCTGCAAATCCCCGAGGAGCAGGGTTGGGTCGAATGCCCGTATTGCGATTGCAAATTCGTGTTGACAGGGCATGAATCCAAGGTCTGAACCTGAAACGCGTTTCGGGTTTGAGTATTTTTGAAAAGATGAAGCCCGGAGGTGCGGTTGACGGCTAGCCCTGTCACGTGGGCCGTGGCATTAGTGTTTTCGGATGAACGGAGAAAGGGCGCGCGATGACCACGGCATTTGGAAAAGGCTGCCACCTGCACCTGATTGACGGATCGGCCTTTATCTTTCGCGCCTATCACGCTTTGCCGCCGCTGACGCGGAAATCCGACGGCTTGCCAATCGGGGCGGTCTCGGGCTTTTGCAACATGCTGCAGAAATATGTCGAGGATAACGCCGGGCCGGATGCGCCGACCCATGTCGCGGTGATTTTTGACAAGGGATCACACACGTTTCGCAATGATTTGTACGATTTGTACAAGGCAAATCGTGAAGCCATGCCCGAAGACCTGCGACCCCAGATGCCGTTGACGCGGCAGGCGACGCAGGCCTTCAACATCGCTTGTAAGGAGTTGGAGGGGTTCGAGGCCGACGACATCATCGCAACGCTGGCCGTTCAGGCGCGTGATGCCGGTGGGCGTGTCACCATTGTCAGTTCTGACAAAGACCTGATGCAGCTTGTTGGCGGTGGGGTCGAGATGCTGGATGCGATGAAAAACAAGCGCATTGATCGCGACGGAGTGATCGAGAAGTTCGGCGTTGGACCTGAGCGCGTGGTCGATGTGCAGGCGCTGGCGGGGGATAGCGTGGACAATGTGCCGGGTGCGCCAGGCATCGGGGTGAAAACCGCCGCCCTGTTGATCAACGAATTTGGTGATCTGGAAACGCTGCTGAACCGGGCCGAAGAGATCAAGCAACCCAAGCGCCGTCAAACGCTGATTGAAAATCGTGAACAGATCGAGTTGTCGAAAAAGCTGGTTCAGCTGGACGAGGGAACACCGCTGGATTTCTCGCTGGAGGATTTGGA
>JBPCWT010000219.1:0-8070 GCA_051009255.1 Ruegeria sp.
ACTAACGGCTGTCCATCCTTCAACCGGCGAGCCACCTGAACAGTTCATCAAGCCACCAGACGAGAACGACGCCACCGTTACACCGCCAAACACAAGAAAGTCATTCAGACCCTGCATTCGGCCGCGTTCATGCAAATCATGCGCACCTGCCAGCATGGTCGTCGCCCCAATAAACCCAAAATTCCAGCCGATACCCAACAAGACGAGCGCAACGAAAAAGTTTCCAAGTTGAACACCTTGCAGCGCCACAAGGCAAGCGCAGGTAAGGATAAACAACCAAAGGGCAACAATCTTTTCCACACCGAATCTGACAATCAGGTGACCGGTGAAAAAGCTGGGAATGTACATTGCAAGTACATGGAACATGACAACATTCGCGGCATCGCCTTCGGTGTAACCACAACCAACGACGGCAAGCGGCGTGGATGTCATCAGCAGATTCATCAGCGCATAAGATACCATCGCACAAATGACCGCGACCGCGATGCGCGGGGTCTTGAGCAGCTCGATACGACTGCGCCCCACGGGTGAGCCTTCGGTGGGTTTGGGCGGTTTTGGAATGTTAAGAAAGAAAAACAGAGCGGACCCGAGGACATTTACACCTATGACGGCGAAGTAAGTTCCGAGAAAAGGTATGACATAAGCTTGGGAAGTAAGCTTGACGATCTGTGGGCCTATAATGGCAGAGGCCAGTCCGCCGGCCATGACATAAGAAATCGCCTTAGGCCGATAGTCGTCCGAGGCCGTATCAGCCGCTGCAAAGCGGTAAAATCCGTGCGCGCTCATGTAAATGCCGGTCAGCAGACTGCCCAGCAGAAACACCGGAAACGAACCAAGGTACAGGCCATAGGCGCCAACGGCACCGCCGCAAGCCCCGGCTGTTGCCCCAACAAGAAACCCCGCACGACGCCCCCATTTTTGCATGATCGCGGAAACCGGCGTCGCGGCCAGCATCGAGCCGAGAACGATCAGGGTGATTGGCAGTGTCGCAAGACAGGGGTTGGTTGCCAGCGACTGCCCCGCCAACCCGCCAACGGTAAAAATCATGGGCATCTGCGCACCAAGAATGGCCTGTGCCGCAACCAAAACTACGACGTTGCGTTTGGCCTGATAATCATTGGGGGAGGTGGTCGTCGTGGTCATGCGCGTATGGGTAGCGGCGTTTTCAACGACGTACAAGCGAGTTGCATATGTGGCAAAAGCGCCTAACGTGCAAACGCTGTCGGAGGGGTCATGTCTGTAGGTCGAATTATCGAAACACCTGAATGCGTGGCAGAAGGCGCCACATGGTTGGCTGATGCCTGCCCGCGCATGGCATACGCAATGCAGCAGACCGGGCCATTGCCGCTGCGTCGCAGCCCTGATGGGTTTGCGCAACTTCTTAGTGCGATTGTCAGTCAGCAGGTCAGCGTCGCCTCGGCCAATGCGATATGGAAGCGAATGAGGGATGCCAAACTGACGGGCCCCCGCAAAATAATGTGGGCGTCGGACGACGATTTGCGCGCAGTGGGTCTGAGCCGTCAGAAAATCCGATATGCCCGCGCCCTTGCCGATGCACGCATAGATTACAAGGCTTTACGGGACGTATCTAATCATCAGGTCGTCGAGGTTTTGACCGAAGTTCCCGGTATCGGGGTCTGGACCGCCGAGATTTACGCCATGTTCTCGTTGGGGCGGGCGGATGTCATCGCCACGGGCGATCTGGCGCTACAGGAAGCGGCGCGTATCTTATACGATTTACCAAAGCGACCGACGGACAAAGAACTGCGCCAACTGGCGGAACAGTGGTCACCCTGGAGGTCGGTTGCAGCTCGGGTTCTGTGGGCCTATTACCGCGTGGCAAAGGACAGGGAAGGGATCAGATGACACGGGTTTTGAATGCGCTCCGAAAAGAGCCGGTTTCTGGCAGCACGCGCTCGGTCGTGGTGCTGGTGCATGGCTATGGTGCGAATGGCGCTGACCTGTTGGGGCTTGCTGATGTTCTGGGCGAACACTTGCCTGATACCTTGTTTGTTGCACCCGATGCGCCAGAGCAGATTTCGGGGATGCCAAACGGCTTTCAGTGGTTTCCTATCCCGTGGATTGACGGCTCGTCCGAGGAAGAGGCGCATCGCGGCATGGTCATGGCAATTGACGATATGAACGCCTTTCTGGATGCGCTGATGGTGGACGAGGATGTTCTGCCAGAGCAGGTCGTCTTGTTCGGCTTTTCACAGGGGTCGATGATGAGCTTGCACGTTGCCCCGCGTCGTGAAGACTCGGTTGCGGGTATCGTTGCATTTTCAGGTCGGTTGTTGGAGCCGGATCTGCTGGCCGACGAGGTGGTCAGCCGTATGCCGATCCTGTTGGTTCACGGTGATGCGGATGATGTGGTGCCGCCGCAATCACTGCCAGAGGCAGCCGAAGCGTTGCAGGGGGCCGGTTTCAAGGAAGTTTACGCCCACATCATGAAGGGAACCGGGCATGGTATCGCGCCCGACGGCCTGAGTGTCGCGTTGGCTTTCATGCGTGATAAATTGAGCTTGTAATGCCGATTGCAGTGCGCTTGATGCGTCAAGAGGATGTGCCGGTTGCTTGCAACATCCTCAATCAAATCATCGCCATTGGCGGGACGACGGCAATTGAGACACCGTTGTCCGATCTTTCATTCGCGCAAAGCTTTTTGGATGTACCCGGCACATTTTGTTGTCATGTTGCGTTGGATCAGGTCGGCGAAGTGGCTGGTTTTCAATGGTTGGGCTCAAACACTGCGCTGCCAGATGGCTGCGGCGACATTGCAACCTTTACGCGCCGGGACCCCATTCTAAAGGGGGCAGGGCGTGCGTTGTTCGCGGAGACAGCAAAGGCGGCGAAAAAACTTGGGATGCACAGTATCAACGCAACCATCCGCGCCGATAATCATTTGGGGCTGAGCTACTATACCAAGATGGGATTCAAGGATCACTCGGTCGAACGGGGACTGCCGTTGCAGGATGGTACACCGGTGGACAGAATCTCGAAACGGATCGCGTTACCCTAGTCCCATAACCATGCTTCGGCGAATTCGACAGAATTTCCTGCCGGATCCCGGACGTACAAGGATTTGGCCTTGTTGGGCCACTCGAACTCTGCCTCGATCGGGATGTTCCAGTTGATCAGATGTTTGCGCATCTGATCAATCTCTTCGCGGGTCAGGGAAAGACAGGCATGTCCGGGGCCGCGTGCACCATGAGGCGGGACCGGAAGTTGAGGGTTTTCAGGTGGGCGCTTTGTCTGTTCGGGGTTGAATACCAACAAAACAGACTTTCCAACGCGAAAGAATACGTGCCGATCTTCGACCCGTTGAATTGTTTCCAGACCTAAGATCACGCCATAGAAATGTTCGGCCGCATCCAGATCGTCCACATACAAAGCGGTCTCTAAAATGGAAGAAGGTTTAGGTATGCCGGGTGACAGTTTCATAAGCTTAGCTTAGCAGCAGAAATTGGCGCTTGTCATCGTCGTGGGCGTTTGTCGGGTTTTCTTGGGGATTGGACGGATGGCAGTTGCGGGACAGGCAATGACTCCCACTCACCAGATGGCAAATCATCCAAGGACCAATCGCCAATGCGATATCGGATCAGGCGCAGAGTAGGGTGGCCGACGGCCGCCGTCATACGCCGTACCTGCCTATTGCGCCCCTCGCGCAGCGTCAGTTCGATCCAATTATCCGGTATCGACTTGCGTACGCGGATCGGCGGATTGCGTGGCCACAACGCGCTTGGCTCTTCGATACGACGTGCCTTGGCGGGTCGGGTCAGCCCGTCCTTTAGATGTACACCAGCCTGCAATGCTTTGATTGCTGCGGCATTAGGTTCACCCTCGACTTGTACCCAATAGGTTTTGGGCATCTTATGTTTCGGATCTGATATCTGCGCCTGCAGTCGACCGTTATCGGTCAACAGCATTAATCCCTCGCTGTCACGGTCCAGACGACCTGCGGGGTATACGCCGGGCACATCGACAAAGTCGGAAAGCGTTCTGCGAGGTGAATCTGCGTTGGCGCGGTCCGTAAATTGAGGCAGCACATCGAAAGGTTTATTAAAGCGAATGAACCAGGACATACGCAACGCCATAGCCCGACAAAGATACTCTGTGCAACCTGTGGATATCTGTCATGTACATGTTACGGACTCGGCTTAATCACTCTTCGACATATTGTGGAAACTCAGGGCTTGTCAGAGTTTTACCACGATATATAGTTGTATTAAGGCCGGGGCGGGTGCTCCCCGCTCTGGTGTCACAAACGGGCAGCTGAGAGCGAGGAGAGATTCTGTAATGGACGGAGATTTCAGGAGCGAATTTGTAAGAGAACCAGGTGCGCTGAAACACCACCCGGCGTTGGTTCTGAATGCAGATTATCGCCCTCTATCCTATTACCCGCTTTCTCTTTGGCCCTGGCAGGAAGCCATTAAAGCAGCCTGGCTGGATCGTGTGGATATCGTTGCCGAATATGACGAAGTTGTTCGCAGCCCCAGCACGGTAATCCGAATACCGTCGGTTGTGGTGTTAAAAGACTATGTAAAACCCAGAAAGCGCGTGGCCTTCACGCGCTTTAATTTATTTTTAAGGGATGAGTTCCGTTGCCAGTACTGTGGCAGCAAAGGTGACCTGACATTCGACCACGTTGTTCCAAGGGCCGCAGGCGGTGTTACAAGCTGGCAAAACGTTGTGGCGGCGTGCAGCCCGTGCAATCTGCGCAAGGGTTCAAGATCTTTGCGGCAGGTTGGTATGAATCTTCGCAAACCACCCCGCCAGCCTGAAGCAGAAGAATTGCGTAACACTGGCCGAAAATTCCCGCCAAACCACCTGCACGAAAGCTGGATCGACTTTTTGTACTGGGACGCGGAACTGGATGCGCAGTAGTAAACTACTTGCTGCGCCAGGCCGCAATCCAGATCAGAGCCAATGCAAACGACGCGACTGCGTTCCAACTGGCCATCGATAGCCCGAACATTTCCCACGGCACCTCATCGCAGCGTGCAAGGGGTGCTGCCATGATCTGTTCCATCAGTTCTTCGGGTGTCAGTCCCTGAATGCTACCCGATGTGCAGGTAGACGGGCCTTCCCACCAACCGCGCTCGACGCCAGAGTGATAAACGCCGATGGCGGCGGTCGTCATTGCGGCCAAAGCGCCAAGCACGGGCAGGAACCGGATCGATGGTATCCCAAGCGCCAAGGCACCGATAACTACGGCAGCGCCGTGCGGATAGCGCTGCCAAATGCACATCTTGCAAGGTGCCAGCCCGCCCAGATACTGAAACCCCCACGCGCCCAAAAGCATCGCGGCAGAACCGATTGCGGCAAGAATTATTAGCGAACTGCGTCGTGTCATAGATAACGAACCAATAAGAAGCCCCCGATCAGGAGGACGATGAACACAGTAAAGACAAGGCCCAGACGCTTTTCAATGAAATCGCGAATGGGTTCACCAAAACCCCAAAGCAAGCCAGCAACAATGAAAAACCGCAATGCTCTGGCGAGGATAGAGGTAGCGACAAAGGTTCCCAATGGCATCGCGGTCCAACCGGACATGATGGTAATGACCTTATAAGGGAAGGGCGTGACGCCAGCGGTAAGAACCGCCCAGAAACCAAAGTCGTTGAAACGCTGGTTGAACTCTTCCATCGCGTGGCCTTTGCCCATTGCCTCGAGAATGGGCTGGCCGACACTTTCATAGAAGAACGCTCCGATTGCGTACCCCAACAAACCTCCCAGAACCGAGGCAACCAACGCGACAGTGGCAATCAGCCAGGCCTTGGATGGTCGCGCAAGGATCATTGGAATCATCAGGACATCCGGGGGAATCGGAAAAAAAGAACTTTCAACAAATGCGACCGCTGCCAATGCCCACATGGCGTGCGGGTGTTCGGCCAGGCTAATGGTCCGGTCGTAAAGAGGGCGCAACATAAGGTGCAAAAATCCAAAAACGGTTCGCGAAAGGCAAAACATGCCCGCGTCAAAGCGTCAACCGCTGTAACAGACACGAAGAACGCCTTGGTTGATTTTTGCCTCTGGACGTTGCCGGAATAGGACGCTAATTCAATGCTCGTGGCCCAAGTGGCGGAATGGTAGACGCAGGGGATTCAAAATCCCCCGCCTTCACGGGCGTGAGAGTTCGAGTCTCTCCTTGGGCACCACTGATTTTTCTGAAAAAATGCCAACAAAACATTGCGCATGACGCCTATCGCCCATCGCGGCGATGGGTTTTGCCCCACAACCATCACCCTCCCTAAGACCTTCACAGACCCACACTGTATCATGCGCTGGCCGTGACTCATCCGTGACCTGTTCTTGTGAGCGGGCCGTGAATCGCTATATTTGAGAGGAAGGCCCGGCGGCGTTAGGACCGCCGACCGGGCAAAACACGACCGCCACTGCTTAAGGAAAACGGCCATGTCTCAATCTACATCGGAAATCCGAGGCCAAGTTGCAAGCCTGATCGAACAGGCAATTGCACTGGGTCCGCGCAAGGAATTGCGCAGCACGCTGTTACGCGCCTTGGAAATCGCCAAGGGCGATGCGCCCAAAGAACTCAGCCAACTGCATTACGACAGGCTGGCGCGCGGCGCGCGTCTGGCCGATCCGGTGCGACCGGGGCTTATCATGAAGTCCAGTAAGACTGGCATGAAGCGCTGGACGTATCGTACCGAGGTCGACGGCAAGCAGCGCGAGCTCACGCTTGGCCATTACCCCGAGATGTCCGTGGCTGAGGCGCGCGACAATTGGGCCACGCTGCGCGCCCAGCGAACGCGCGGAGAGAAGCCAGACATCAAGGCGGACACTACCCTTGAGCAAATGGTCGACAATTACAGTACGTGGGCAAGCGGCAATCTTCGGTCGTGGCGGGCCAATGATCGGTTGCTGCGGCAACACCTGCTGCCGGGTCGTGAGCGCATCACCTTGGGCGAAGTGGACATCGATCACTTGAGTGCCCCGATCACGGCCATTCAGTCGAAGACGCCCCAACAGGCTCGCAAGCTGCGCTCGGCTATCTCTGGCGTCCTGACGCGGGCTCGCAAGGACGGTCTGCTGCCCAAGGCTTTCGCCATTACTCCGAACATGCTGCCCGAGGTGGATACGGCTGACGCGCGCACATGGCATCCCGGCACCAAGGACTTGCGCGCATTCCTGCAGGCGGCCAGTGACATGGGCGACATCGGAACCGCGTTGCGCCTGATCGCTTTGACAGGCACGCGCCTGCGTGAGGCGGTCGAGATGCGATGGGACGAGATCGAGGCCAATCGCTGGACCATTCCGGCGCAGCGCATGAAGGGGAACAGGCCCCACGTGGTTATCCTTTCCGACGCCGCGCTTGCCGTTCTGGACGCGCAGCGTGACAACGGGTCGCCCTTCGTCTTCCCGTCTGTAAGTGACCCCAGCCGACCGCGCAGCGCGGACAACGTAAGCCACGCATGGGCCGCCAAGCGGGACGGTATAGGGCTGGCTCGACAATTCACGATCCACACCTTGCGCAAGGCCCTGTCCACGTGGGTGGCTGAGAGCGGCGGCACGCGTGATATCCGGGACCGCCTTACGGCTCACACGCTCGCGACTGGCATTGATGCCCATTACAACCAAGCCGAACTGACAGCGCCTGCAGCCGATTGGTGGCAGCGCTGGGCGGATCACCTTGTAGCGATTGAGGGCGACAACATCGTCCTGATCGGGAGGGCAGGGCATGAGCAACGATTTTTCACCGCGCGACCTTGAGATGCTGGCGCTGGGCGCTGTAGCGGCGATCAAGGTCATGGCAGAGCCGTCGAGGCAGAAACCGACCCCACCGTGGTCGATGCAGAAGATCGGCGCAGAAACGGCAGCGTCTATTCGTGACATGGCCAAGCACAGCAGGTGGCATGTCATTCGCACCATCATCGACTTGGTGGTGGAGGACCACGCCTGCCGCGGCCGACCGAAGCCTCGCGAAATCGGTTACGCGGATCTCCTTGAGCAGGTAGCGCCCGCCTTCGCGGATATGCATTACCTCGAACCGCGAAACCGTGAATCGTTCATTAGAGAGTTTTGCAAGATGACGACCAAGCGCGAGAACAC
>JBPCWT010000220.1:0-3319 GCA_051009255.1 Ruegeria sp.
CTACAGCTTTGTTTGCCAAGCGTGAATGCGCAATTCGCCCTCCGCCATGGCGACCGAAGAAACACCACTGCACCACCAATTCGCCACAACACCTCGCGCCCCTCTTCCCCCGGAACACATCACCTGCCATAATGGGGCAAACTCAAAAACAAGAGCAGCACCCATGCCCGACGACCTGTTGATGCCCAGCGCCACCACCTATGACGCCTCCTCGATCGAGGTGCTCGAGGGGTTGGAGCCCGTGCGCAAACGCCCTGGCATGTACATCGGCGGCACCGACGAACGCGCATTGCACCACATGGTGGCGGAAATCCTTGATAACTCGATGGACGAGGCCGTGGCCGGCCACGCCAACCGGATCGAGGTTGAACTGCACAACGACTATGCCCTGACCGTGCGCGACAACGGGCGCGGCATTCCGATCGACCCGCACCCCAAGTTTCCCGGAAAATCGGCGCTAGAGGTCATCCTGTGTACCCTGCACGCAGGCGGCAAATTCTCGGGCAAGGCATACCAGACATCGGGCGGCTTGCACGGCGTTGGCGCGTCCGTTGTCAATGCGCTGTCGGATTCGATGGTCGTGCAGGTGGCCCGCGACAAGCAACTGTACGAACAACGCTTTTCCCGCGGCGTCCCCCTTGGCCCTGTGGAACAGGTCGGCGCGGCCCCCAACCGGCGCGGCACCACCGTGACCTTCCACGCCGATCCCGACATCTTTGGCCACCACAAATTCAAACCTGCACGCCTGTTCAAATCCATCCGGTCCAAGGCCTATCTGTTTTCCGGGGTCGAGATACGCTGGAAATCCGGCATCGACGACGGCGAAACCCCGACCGAGGCAACGTTCCATTTCCCCGGCGGCCTGTCCGATTACCTCAAGGAAACGATGAACGGCTCGTCCACCTATGCCGAACAGCCTTTTGCCGGCACCGTGGATTTTCAGGAAAAGTTCAACACCCCCGGCAAGGTTGAATGGGCGATCAACTGGACACCTTCGCGCGACGGGTTCATCCAATCCTACTGTAACACCGTCCCCACCC
This sequence comes from Ruegeria sp., assembly GCA_051009255.1. GTDB lineage: Bacteria > Pseudomonadota > Alphaproteobacteria > Rhodobacterales > Rhodobacteraceae > Ruegeria. The sequence goes on from JBPCWT010000220.1 coordinate 1,041, forward strand.
CCGAAGGCGGCACCCATGTTGCGGGCTTCTGGGCCGCGATCCTCAAGGGGATCAAGGCCTATGGCGAGCTGATCAACAACAAGAAAGCCAGCCAGATCACCCGCGAAGATCTGATTACCGGCGGTTGTGCGCTGGTATCGTGCTTCATAAGCGAGCCGGAATTCGTCGGCCAGACCAAGGACCGCCTTGCCACGGTCGAGGCACAGCGGCTGGTCGAAAACGCTGTGCGCGACCATTTCGACAACTGGCTTGCGGCTGATAACAAATCTGCGGGCGCCATCCTCGATTTCGTGATCCTGCGCTCCGAAGAACGCCTTCGTCGTCGTCAGGAAAAGGAAACCGCGCGTAAATCGGCCACCAAGAAACTGCGCCTGCCCGGCAAACTGGTGGATTGTTCCGCCACCAGCCGCGACGGGACCGAACTGTTCATTGTCGAAGGCGACAGCGCCGGTGGTTCGGCCAAGATGGGCCGTGACCGTAAAACACAGGCCCTGCTGCCCTTGCGCGGCAAGATCCTGAACGTACTGGGCGCGGCCAGTTCAAAACTGGGCACCAACGCCGAAATCAGCGATTTGACTCAGGCGCTGGGTGTCGGGCTGGGCACACGGTTCAACGTCGACGACCTGCGCTATGACAAGATCATCATCATGACCGACGCAGACGTGGACGGGGCGCATATCGCCTCGCTGCTGATGACGTTCTTCTTTACCCAGATGCGCCCGATGATCGACGCGGGTCACCTGTATCTTGCCTGCCCGCCGCTTTACCGCCTGACGCAGGGGGCCAAGCGTGTCTATTGCCTGGACGAACGCGAGCGGGACGCGTGGCTGGAAAAAGGTCTGGGCGGCAAGGGCAAGATCGACGTATCGCGGTTCAAGGGTCTGGGCGAAATGGACGCTAAGGACCTGAAAGAAACCACGATGGACCCCAAATCACGCAAGCTGATCCGGGTCACGATAGACGAGGACGAACCCGGCGAAACCGGCGACCTGGTCGAGCGCCTGATGGGCAAAAAACCCGAACTGCGGTTCCAGTACATTCAGGAGAATGCGCGGTTTGTGGAAGAATTGGATGTTTGAGGATTCAAAGTGAAGAATCTAACTGTACGCAAAAAAGAAACCTTGGAAATTGCGGAAAATCTAAAAGACGATATCGAACATCTGGAAAAGTTCCTCAGCGGCTCCACGCCAAACCGTACCGAGTTGAGGATGATTTCCACAGTTCTTCGCAGGATGTTTCTCCAGCAAAAAGAGCTAAAGAATGTAGCTGGTCCAAGGGTACCCAATTTCTCTATTCAGGCACCTGACTTCTCCTCTTTTGCGGCTATAGATACTGATAGGTTGGTTTTTTTTGCTGCTTGTGGCGGCACAGCGTTTGGAGTCAGTGTTCAAGCGGCCCTACTTAACGAAGGTTCTTCGCCGCTGGGCGCGAACGATTTCCATCCAGAAAACTCTTCCGAACTTGGTATTGACAAATTTCTAAAGCAAAAAACTATTTTTTGGAGGGGGCATTGGTTTGACAGAAGCGAAACAATAGCATTTGCCTGTAATAAAATGGGAGGAGCTCATACAGGAAAATTATCAAGTAAACGAGAGAAGGTTCTTAAGGATTTGTGCGCGCATGGCCACATTGCTCTTGAGGAAGGTGTCCCAACAATTTCGATTAAGGCTCCTAGTTGCCATTTGATCGAAGGGCGGCCGAAACTGAGTAGTAAAGCAATAGACTTTGTTCTCTTCGACGCGTTCTCTTCAATGAATTTCCTTATTAAATCCCCGAGTACAAAAGAATTGCTGGGAATTATCTCAAATGAGACTGAGTAGTTTACAGCTAAGAGCGAAAGAGTATCTGAAAGTTGGGCTTTCACTCAACCACACCCAAAAAAGATGGGGCAAAACCCCACCCTCCCAAGACTCACCACAAAAACCCAACCACCTGCATGACGCCTCAGGCATCATGCACTGGCTTTACTGAAAACCGACCCAACCCCGTAGGCCGGGCTTCAACCCGGCGGCATCCCCAGAACACCCTGAACGGCGGTCACGGTGCCTGCGCCGACGCGGTCGGCCTCTTCCCGGCTCAGGCAGAATGGCGGCGCAAAGCCAAGGATGTCACCCTGCGGCATGGCGCGTGCGATGATCTTGCTCTGCTCCAACAATTTTGCCGAAACCTGCGGGCCAACCTTGTCTCCGGCGTCAAAGAATACGCGATTGTCCTTGTCCTTTACGAACTCGACCGCGCACAGCATCCCCTCGCCGCGCACATCGCCCACGTTCGGGTGG
>JBPCWT010000221.1:0-7340 GCA_051009255.1 Ruegeria sp.
GCCATAACGTTACCGGCAAGACGAATAGAGTGGCTGACCGGGCGCACGAAGTACGAGATCAGCTCGATGATCGCCAGGATCGGGCGCAGCGCCAGTGGGGCGCTGGAAACCCAGAACAAGCCCAGGAAACCCGCGCCGTTCTTTACAAATCCCAGAATAGTGACCGTCAGGAACACCGCCAATGCCAGCGGGATTGTCACGGCAAAATGCGATGTCGTGGTGAACGAGGTCGGGATCAGGCCGAGAAAGTTTGCGGTCACAATGAACATGAACAGGGTCATGACATAGGGGAAGTACTTGACGCCTTCCTTGCCGCAGATGTCTTCGAGCATCTTGTAGATGAAGCCATAGGCCAGTTCGGCAATCGATTGCATGCGGGTCGGGACAATGGCGCGCTTGGACGTGCTGAGAACCAGCAAGCCAACGATAGCAAGAATGGCAAGAAACAACCACAGGGTCACGTTGGTCGGTGTGTACCAAGCCAATTCACCACCGAACAGCGGCTTTACGATGAACTGGTCCATCGGGTGAAACACAAGGCTGCTGCCTTCTGCTGCGGTGGTCTCGCTTGCCACGTTCAATCCCTCTCGTCTTTTTCGGTGTCAGCCTGCGCTTCACCGAGCGTTTGTTTCGCCTGGGCCTCTTGTGCGCTGCGGAGCATGACTTTGACCCCGGCGGCAAGACCCAGCAATGTAAACAGCACCAGAAAAATCGGGATCGTCCCGAAAAGGCTGTCCAGCCCGTATCCGATGCCAAATCCGATCCCCAGACCGGATACCATTTCAATGACCATCCGCCAGGCCAATTCGCCCCCGGATACGTCCGCGTCCGCCCGAGGAGCCGGTTTCTTGGCCTTTTTCGCCGCGTCGATCTTGGCCTCAAGCTGCGCCATACGCTGCTTTTGGTCGTCATCGGTCACGGGCGTTTCCCTCGTACAGTCTTGGGCATGGTGCTAAGCGGCCAAAGGCGCAGAGTCAACGGCACAGATCGTCCGAGTTGACGCATGATAAAGCTTTGTTTTTAAAACCTTTTATCGTTCGCCTTGTGGCCTTCAATTCTGGGCGACCCCGCTGAGCCGGGTCCATAGCCCTGAATCCGCATATTCAACCAAATGGTTGACCAAACTCATAGGCTATGGTTCAGCGTTGGCATGTCCAATGACCTAGATACCGTCTTTGCCGCCCTTGCAGACCCGACCCGGCGTGCCATTCTGGCGATGCTGCTGGAAGACGATATGGCCGTGACGGATGTGGCCGAACCGTTTGAAATGTCCTTGGCCGCGATTTCAAAACATCTGGTCATTCTGACCAGGGCGGGGCTGATATCGCAGGAAAAACGCGGAAGGGTCAAATGGTGCAAGCTGGAACCGGACGCCATGCGCACCGCATCGGTTTGGATGCAGGGATTTGGTCAGTTCGAGCCGGTTAATCTGGATGCGTTCGAACGCTTTCTGGAAACCGAACTGCCGTCGACCGACAAAACGGGACGGTAGTCAGCGAACAACAAACACGGAAACAGACGCATGTTTGGCCAGATGGCTGGTGTGACTGGACAAGATGTAGTCGGTGATACGGGGCGCGTGCGTTCCAACAACAATCAGATCTGCGCCTATCTGATCTGCGGCCCGCATCAGCGCAGCATCAACTTCGACCGCTATGTCATGCGATGTGACATTCAGGACCTCAACCTCGCCACCGCTCTTTTCACCGACTTTTGTGGACATTGATGCCAAGGCTTCCGAAATTGCCTCGGGCGTGTGGGGCGCATCCGAAACCCCTGTTCCGGTCACGCTGACGATTGTGATTTTAGCACCCTGCCACTTTGCCATTTCCGCCGCGACATCTGTTGCCTTTGACACCTCGGGGGGCACATGCAGATCAACAGGAACCATTACATGTTTGAACATCGGTATCTCCTCCTCTGCGTGATCGGATTTTAGGCCAGACCACGTCTGGCGCCTTGATCTGGCTCAATGGCCGTCAAGGCCAGCAATGCGCATGGGCTTTATTCGCTCGTCGCCAATGCAGGTTCCTCTGGCTTCAACAGCATGAGTAAGGCCACGACGGTAAGAGAGACGCCGACCAGAATCAGACCTGTTGGCGCACCGTTGCCCAACGCAATTTCCCAAAGGATTACCCAACTGGGCGTCAGATACGTGTACGCCATGACCTTGGCCGAAGGCAGCCGCAGTATAGCAAACTGCAACAGGACAAAGGTCGCCGCACTGGCAAAAATTGCAACATACAGCAACCCGATCCAGACGATAAGCGGCAGGTTGGCCCAATCGGTGGCGCGAATATCCGACCAACCATAGGCGACCAGAACCACGCATCCCGCAAGCAGTGTTCCAAATGTAAAAACAACGGCGGGTTCACCCCGGTTCAACTTGCGCACCATCGGGGTGTAGATGGCATGTGCCACACAGCCCCAGAAATACACGATCTCGCCCGTTCCGATTTTAAACGCGTGAAAGGCTTGCCAATCTGCACGGAAAATGACCCACAATGCCCCCAGCGCACCAATTGTCAGCGCCGTCGCCATGTGGACGGTCGTGACCTGTCTTAAAAGGAACCATCCAAAGACGGCGGTCATCACCGGGGTCAATGTGAAAACAGAAGCGGCACTGACTGGCGGCGCTGATTTTAACCCCTCAAACATCAAAACAAAATACGTGGCAAACAGCCCGCCCAGCACAATATACCGCCACGGTGCGAGCGCCGCGCTTTTGGGGAATCCCGTCGTCGCGAAACCGACAATGCCGATGACCACCGCCGCGATTGCAAAACGCGCAGCGTTCAGCGCGGCTGGCGCAATCTCGTTGGCAATGATCGAGCCCAACGAAAAACTGCCAGCCACCAGCGCCGAAAACGCCAGCATAGCCAGATGTCCCTGTGCCTGAGGGCTCAAGGTAGCCAGCTTTTTGATTGTTCCTTGAGAAACTGCAGGAACGCCTGAACCTTGGTAGTGCGGTGAAGGTCGACATGGGTCACCAGCCACAGCTTTCCGGACCATTCCGGCAGCGGATCCATCACCTCGACCAATTCTGGATGTCGCGCGGCTTCCCATCGGGCCATGAAGCCGATACCCGCACCAGACTGAACGGCTTCGCTCATGGTGAAATTGTTGGTGCAACGGAATGTGATCGCGTCAACCGGGGCATTCTCGCGCAGCCAGCGTGAAAACGGCGCGCGGTTGTTTTCGTCGTCTGCTCCGACAAAATGGTGGTTGGGAAAGTCCTGAATGCCCGCCGGTTTTCCGTGGCGCGCAATATAATCCTTGCTGGCAAAAAGCCCGATCTGCTGCGTCACAAACGACTGAACCACGTTATCGGGCTGATCCGGCGCTGCACCAGCCCTGATTGCGACATGCGCTTCGCCATATTCCAGCCGAAACAGCCGATCCCCCGTCAGATACCGAACAATCAATCCCGGATGCGTCCGCTGAAATTCGCTGAGTGTCGGGACAACCAGCGGTGCCAATGACGCCAGCGACGTCACAACGAGTTCACCCGAGACGTCGTCGCCCCTGCCCTTCATACGACCAACCAGTTGATTGAACTGATCCTCTGTCGCCTGTGCCACGCGCAAAAGGTCTTCGCCCGCCTCGGTGGGCGTGTATCCACGGGCATGCCGCTGAAACAGTTTGACCCCAAGGCGCGCCTCGATCGCATCGATATGACGGATAACCGTCGCATGATGCACGCCCAGAACCTCGGCAGCACCGCTGACCGTTCCCATGCGGGCGACCTGAAAGGCGGTTCTTACTTCATCCCAATTGTCCATTGCGGTTCGACCAGTGTGCAAATTCCAACATCAAATGTTGATTTATCCGAGTTTTGTTCAGAAACGCAACAATCATATTGACTGCATCACAGGAATTCTTCTGACCAAAGGACCCGATACAATGACCAAAACCATCCTTCATATCGATGCATCTGCCCGCCGCGCGGGTTCTACGACGCGCGACCTGTCCGACCAGATCGTCAAGCATCTTGGCGCTGATCGCATTATCCGCCGCGACCTGGCGACCCCCCTGCCACTGCTGACCGAAGAGTGGATCAACGCCAACTTTACCCCTGCCGATCAACGCGAGGAAACTCAGCGTGAACTTCTGGCGCAGTCGGACGAACTGGTTCAAGAACTGCAGCAGGCAGACACAATCGTAATTGGCCTGCCCATTTACAACTTTTCTGTTCCGGCGGCGTTCAAGGCATGGATTGATCTGGTTGCGCGTGCCGGCCTGACATTTACCTATACGGAAAATGGCCCCAAGGGTTTGTTGGACGGCAAGCGTGCCATCCTGGCAATTGCGTCGGGCGGTACGGTAGTTGATTCAGAAATCGATTTTGCCACCGGATACGCACGTCACGTTCTTGGGTTTATCGGCATACACGATGTCCAAGTCATTGCAGCTGACAAGATGGCGGTCGACCCCGAGGCGTCACTTAACAACGCGCGCAGTGCCGTGACCGCGCTGGCCGCCTGAATACGGCGCTGGCCAAGAACCTGAGAAATGTCCAATCGGCGCGAAACCAAGATTGCGTGGATTGGACCCCCAGATGAAGAAAATCGGCATTATCGGCGGCGTTGGCTGGCCGTCAACAATCGACTATTATCGCGCAATAGCCCAAGGGGCTGGCAGACATTTCGCGGAACTGGGCCACGGCTCACCTCTTCCAATTCCTCCGATGACGATCGAATCCGTGGTACAGGCGCATACCCGGGAATTGCGCGGTAATGCGGATGACGAAAATAGCTGGGCCGCGTTTGACGCTATTTTCCGCGAGGCTATTTTGCTGTTGCAAGGTGCAGGGTGCGATTTTGCAATAATAGCTTCGAACACACCGCACGCACGATTGCATGCAATCAGACAAGGCGTATCCATTCCAATTCTCAGCATCTTTGATGCCGCGGCCGAGGCAACAGCCGCGACCGGCGCAAAGCAGGCTTTGGCTCTTGGCACAAGCGTTACCATGCAAGCCCGAAATTACGCCGAGACATTGGCCCAACATGGGATCGCGGCAAACGATCCCTTGCCGCAAGCGGACATTTTGGAAATGCAGTCCATGATTGACACCGATTTCTATGGCGGCGTGTCCGATGCTGCACGCGACAAGCTGCTGGCTTTCTGTGACCGCCATGCGCCATCAGGAACGGCGATCCTGCTGGCCTGCACCGAGCTGCCGCTGGCCTTTCCAGACCGGATCGACGACACCAGTTTCGAGGTTGAAGGACATCTTTTTATCAACCCGTCCGCCGCCCATGCCGGGGCCGCACTGAAAGAAGCACTGGCCGGAGGATAAGCCGGTTCAGGGCAGCCAGTTTACGGCGACGCCAATCCGGTTAAGGAACGCCATCACATCGGACCGGGACATCGCGACGGTCCGATCATTCACCAGCGGATGCATATAGATCATGTCTGCCGTATTGGCGGCCGCATCCATGAAGAATTGAACGTTGTTTTCAACGCCGCTGATCATCGCCAGCGGGCTGACCGCTCCGGGACGAATGCCGAGGTTCTGCATCAGCCGGTCTGCCAAGCCGAAAGACAGGCTTCCCGCCCCAAGCTCCACCCCCAGCGCCTTAAGATCGATCTCGCGGCTCTGTTCCAGCGTCACCAGGTAGTTCCGTTTTTTCTTGTCGCGCAGGTACAAGTTCTTCAGCCGCAATGCGTTTTCTCCGAGAACCATGAACTGATCCTCGACGCCCTTGGCATCTTCGGCAGTGCGCAATGGGACATGCGTGTGCAGACGATAGGTCAGCCCCCAATCATCCAACTGCGCCAGCAGCGCATCGGAACTGAGCGGTAATATGTCCTGAAATTCGGATGATGCGTCCATTGAAACCTCCTGCCTGGACCGGTCATCGCGCAGGCCGAGGGAGAGTTCAAGGGCGGGACAAGCGAGGCAGGCATTGCTAAGGTGCGGTTATGAAAGTTTCACGCAACACATCAAACCAGTTGATCCTTGCAGATACGCCTTGGTTCATTGGGATCATGCTTGTCTTTTTCATCCTTGCCTTTGTTGGCCCCGGCATCCTGTTAATGAGCACCGGCGGCGAAAACATCTGGTTCGGGTTGATATTTGCACTTGGTGGCGGGGGTCTGGGCTTTGGCGCGTTTTGCGTTTTCGTGCGTCGAGTGCAGGTCATCCTTGATCGCGGCAAGGATCGTGTCCTGATCCGTCGCCAATCGGTTTTTGGGTATGAAGCGGTAGAACACGTGCTTTCCAATCTGTCCCATGCCGAATTGGAAAGTACCATTTCCACGCGAGAAGGGCGCACAACGACGCTGTACCGGCCCGTTCTGGTTCTGGACAAGGGCATGAGCGCCGGAAGGCACCCGATTGTCGAGGCGTATTCCAGCGGCTCTGGTTCTGCCAGGCTTGTCGACACGGTGAACGCGTGGTTGCCCGCTGGTAAGGTTGACTCTGCCTCGCAATCTGCCTAAAGCCGCACGCAACATCCGGAAGTACTATATCTTCCGGTCCCTTGAGTCGTTCAGGGATCGCCCCCCACCAGCGTGTTACGCCCGTGGGGGCAATTGTGCATTTAACCGGCGCTTCTTATCTGGAGGTTGCCAACAGATAACCGGCTAAGGAGGCCGCAGGCATGTTTGAAAATCTATCCGAACGCCTCTCTGGCGTCTTCGACCGGCTGACCAAACAAGGCGCGCTGTCCGAAGAAGACGTCAAAACTGCGTTGCGCGAAGTGCGTGTCGCCCTGCTGGAGGCCGATGTCTCGCTGCCGGTTGCGCGCGAATTCGTCAAAAAGGTGCAGGATCAGGCAACTGGTCAGGCAGTGACCAAGTCAATCACACCGGGCCAGCAGGTCGTCAAGATCGTACACGACGCGCTGGTCGACGTTCTGAGGGGCGAAGAAGACCCCGGCAAGCTGAAGATCGACAACCCGCCTGCCCCGATCCTGATGGTCGGTCTGCAGGGGTCTGGTAAGACGACAACGACCGGCAAGCTGGCGAAACGTCTGACAGAAAAAGAGGGCAAGAAGGTCCTGATGGCCTCGCTGGATGTTTACCGTCCGGCCGCGATGGATCAGCTTGCGGTTCTGGGCACACAGGTCGGCGTTGATACGCTGCCAATCGTGCCGGGGCAAACGCCAGTGGACATTGCCAAGCGCGCCAAACAGCAGGCGACGCTGGGCGGGTACGACGTTTACATGCTGGATACTGCCGGACGTCTGCACATCGACGAAGTTCTGATGGGCGAGGTTGAGCAGGTTCGCAACGCGGTCGATCCGCGTGAAACGCTGTTGGTCGTTGACGGCCTGACAGGTCAGGTTGCCGTCGAGGTCGCAGAAGAGTTTGAAGCCAAGGTCGGTATCTCG